>NZ_JALNUM010000249.1:0-1588 GCF_026540795.1 Methylobacterium sp. GC_Met_2 | reverse complement strand
TTGGGTCGAGGCCGTGTCAAAACGCATTGATCGTGGTCGCCAGCGCTGGTCGGCAGGATGATGACGACGGCGCGGTGGGCCGCTTCAGGCTCGAATGGCCTGGATGAGCCAGGTTGCGCCGAACAGGCGTATCATCCGCTTCATGTTGTAGGCGAGGATCGCAAGGCTCATCTCGGTTCGCACGCCTTTCAGGCCCTTCGTCAGGAAGGGCGTGCTGCCCATCCAGGCTTTCAGCGTTCCGAAGACATGCTCGACCGTGGCGCGCCGTATCGCCATGGCGTCCGGCATGGCGTCGAGCCGCCTCTGCATGGCCTCCAGAACCGCCTCGTGCTTCCAGCGCTTGAAGCGCTTGAACTTCTCGGTCGTACAGCGCACCCGCATCGCGCAGGCATGACAGGCGTCCAGGTTGCGGTAGTGGTCGATGTCGCCGTGTCGATCGGAGCGCGCGTTAGACTTCGTCAGCACAGCGCCGGCGGGACAGACGTAGTGATCGGCCGCCGCGTCGTAGACGAAGTCGGCGCGCACGAAGAGCCCCTTCTTGGCTCGACCCGACGTGTCGGCTCGCGGGACGGCTGGCAGGACGCCCGTGCCTTCGCAGGCCAGAACCTCGTCGCCGCTGTAGTAGCCGCGATCGGCCAGGACCGTGACCTCCTGCGCGCCGATGGCCTGCTTGGCCCGACCGCCCATTGGCACGAGCTGGGTTCGGTCGTGGCCCTCGTTGACGACCTCATGGGCGACGACGAGATGATGCTCGGGATCGACAGCGATCTGGACGTTGTAACCGACGATGCCGGTGCCGCGCCCGCTCGTCGCCATCGAGCGCGCGTCCGGGTCGGTCAGCGAGACTTGCCCGTCGTCCGCGGCCTCTACCTGCTCCTGCATCTCGCGCAGGAAGGCCATCTGGCGGCGTAGAGCGGCGATCTTCTCGCCGATGCGCTGCGTCCGTGCCTCGGGCACGTCGTTGCCCTCCCGATCCGCTCGGTCGAGCGCCGCGAGGTAGCGGGCGATGCTGGCATCCACCTGTTCCAGGCGCTTGGCGACCTTGGCCACGGTGTAGTTGCGGTCCCGGTTGTTGACCGCCTTGAACTTCGACCCGTCCACGGCGACGGTCGCCCCAGCGAAGAGCTGCAGATCCCGGCACAGCACCACGAACTGCCGGCAGGCCGCCTGGATCGCAGGCCCGTTGTCGCGCCTGAAGTTGGCGATCGTCTTGTGATCGGGAGCCAAGCGACCGGTCAGCCACATCACCTCGATGTTGCGCTGTGCCTCCCGCTCGAGCCGACGGCTCGACGGCACGCGGTTGAGATAGCCGTAGAGGTAGAGCTTCAGAAGCGTGGCCGGATCATACGCAGGCCGCCCCGTCGCTGCGGGCTCGAAGCGCGTGAAGCCGAGGGCGCCCAGATCGAGTTCGTCGATGAACACCTCGACCACGCGAACCGGATTGTCCGCCGTGACATAGTCGTCCAGCGAACTGGGCAGCAACCAGGACTGCCGACGGTCCTGCCCTTCGACGAACCGACCCATGCTGGCCTCCGCAGATCAGGCCCCAAGTCTATCTCAGACCGGACTTTTGACACAGCCTCGGTCG
>NZ_JALNUM010000248.1:0-1603 GCF_026540795.1 Methylobacterium sp. GC_Met_2 | reverse complement strand
TGGCCGGCCGCCTGCTTGACGTTGCCGACGGCCTCGTTGGCCAGACCCTTCAGCTTGTCGGTCGTGCTGCTCATCGCGTGATCTCCTGCTGGACGTGGAGGCCGGGCGTCCCGGCCGGGATGGAGACCCCCGCCGGCGGCGGGGGCCCGTGAACAAAGCTGGTTGAGCGGCTCAGACCCGCCGGGTCTCGTAGGCGCCGAGCAGCGTCGCCGGCTTCGGGGCGCCCAGGCGGCCGCCGAGGAACGCCGCCAGCGCGCCCAGGATCAGCGCGATCGCCGCGTAGAACGCACCCTGCGTCGCCGCCGACTTCGCCGTCACGGCCGCGGCCTCGGCCTTCTGCTTGGCCGTGGTGACCGCCTGCTCGTACTGCTTCTGGTAGTCGTCGATCTGCGCCTTGGCCTGATCCGGCGCGATGCCCTGCGCCTTGGCCAGCGCGTCCGCGGCGCGGGCCTTGGCCTGCTCCTTCTGAGCCGGATCACCGGTCAGCACCGCCTTCACCGCGGCCACCGCCGCGTCCTTGGCGGCCTGCGGGTCCTGGCCGGCGGACTGCTGGCGGACCTTCTGCTCGATCCCGTCGAACGGGTTGGAGATCTTCGACAACGAGGGGGCAGCCGCCTGCGCGGCGGTCTGGATCGTGCCGCCGACGAGGTTGCTCGCGCCGCCCAGCGCGCTCGACACGGTGCCGAGGGTTCCGCCGACGATGCCGCTCGCGGCGGAGGTCAGCAGGTACAGCACCACCAGGGTGGTCACCGCCCAGGAGACCAACCCGTGCAGGGCGGCCGCCCCCGGCAGGGGCTTGCCGGACAGGCGGCCGGCGATCAGGCCGCCGGCCAGCGAGGCGACGATGCCCGAGGCGACGAACCAGATGCCCGCGCCCATCGAGACCGTCGAGGCGGACGGGTTGTCGGCGGCGGTGGTGCCGACGGAGGCCAAGCCGACCCCGACGCCGACGAGGTTGACGATGACCTGGGTCACCAGGGCGGTCACGGCGCCGGCGAAGATGGCGCCCCACGAGACCTCGTTGAGCAGCACGGTGCGCGTATCGGCGTGTGCCGCTCCGGTCGCGAGGGGGGTGGTGGTCGTCTGGATGGTCACTCTGTCACTCCGGGTCGGTGGTCGTCAGGTGGGGAAGGCGTTCAATCGCGGTTCGCGTTGACGAGCAGGGCAAGGCCGAAACCGACGGCGCCGGCGATCAGCAGCGAGGCCAGCGGGTACTCGGCGACCTGGCCGCTCACTCCGCCGTTGCCATGGCGCAGGGCGCGGGAGCCACGCTCGTAGGCGTCCTCGGCGTAGTCGGAGGCGTCGTCCGCCGCACGGCGCACGGAGCGTCGCGCCCGGTCGAAATGGTCCTCGGCCGCACCCTGGGCGTGGCGGGCCCGGTCCTCGATGTCGTCGGTGCCGACGAGGCCGCCCACGGTCTCGCGGAGGCGTCCGCCGAGGTCGCGGGCGGTGTCGGCGACCTGCCCGGCCGCGTCGCGCACGGTGTCCTTAGCCTGGCCGTAGAGGTTCTCGGCCTTGCCGCTCGCCTCGCGGGCCCGGCCCTCGGCCGAGTCCCGCTGCGAGCCGGTCAGGTCGCCCACCGCGCCCTGCACCTTACCGCCGA
>NZ_JALNUM010000247.1:0-1796 GCF_026540795.1 Methylobacterium sp. GC_Met_2 | reverse complement strand
TCCACGCCATGGCAGGATCTCCGCCTCGATGACCGGGATAGCCGCAATCTCCGGCAGCACAGTCTCGCGATCGTCGGCCTCGCCGTCCCGATCGCCGCCGCGCATGTAGACGACCTGCGAGCCGTTCGCGTTCTCGGGCGCGGCCAGAGACGGTTCAGCATCCCCGCCGTCCTCAAGGTCGGTGTCGCCGTCCATGGTGTCGAGCACGGCGATGATCCGGTCCGCCGCATCGAGCGCGGTCTGTGCTGCCTCCTCCAGGCTGGCCCGGAGCGCGGGGACGGTGAGCGGCTCCAGGACCTCGGGAGCAACTGGCTTCGGTCGCGGGGTGAAGGTGAGCACGTTGCCCATGGGGTCAGGTCTCGGGTCGCGATGAGGGGAAGGCCCGGCGAGATCCGGCCGGGGCGGTACGCACGGCTACGGACGGGGCGGTCGCTATGGGCGCTGTTGGCTCTGCGCCTGCTCTGCGGCCCAGGTCGCGAGTTCCTGGATGAAGGTCGCGGTCTCGGTGACGTCGCCGTTCTCGATGATGCTCTCGGCGACAGTTCCGAGGCGGGCCCGCTGGTCCCATAAGCTGGTAGGCTGGCGAGACCGCATCTCAGCAGATGCCTTGCCCTCTACGGTGGTTAGCTCGTCCGCGAGCCAGTGCAGCAACCTGCCGGCTGCGTTGTTCTCGCAGCACCCCATGGCCGACATGGCGTAGGCGACATTCGATAGCTCGCGCGCCCGCTCATGAAGGGCTCGCAGCTCGTTGATGTCCGCAGCGGCGAAATCGACTTGGTCGAGGATGTCCGACTTGGGGAGGCTCGGCGACAGCGTCTCGAGGTGCAGTTCCCTGCGGATGCGCCGGATGTCCTCGACCTTCGTGCCGGGGCAGGCGCGCCTGCGTAGCTCGGCGAAGGCGATACTGCGGAGGCGAGCGATCTCGAGCTCGATGCCGTGCGGGATCTGGACAAAATGCGACGGCTCAAGCGCGGGCGAGCCCATGAAGCCGGGCGGCGGATCGTACCAATCGACGGCCTGGACGGGCATGCACACGCCGGCGCCTGCGATGAGCGAGTCCGCAGCGTGGTCACCAACCATCATGCCCGGCTCGTCACCACGGTGCCCCTTCAGCACCATGGCCCAGCACTCGGCCATGGCGCGGTAGCCTTCCGGCGTGGTCGGCCGGGCGGCTCGCAGGCGGTCGTAGGCGGCGCCCTGCGCGTCCTCCAGTTCGGCCACCATGTTGTCCGGCGCCTCGGCCTCCAGCACTTTCCCGAGCGCATCCCAGCTGGCCCGGAACACGGTAACGACCGCCAGGGCGGGATCTGGCTCAGCAGCTTGAGCAGCCTGGTCGGCATGGGTCGGCGCGGACGGGGCAGATGCTGGCTTGAACGCCTCGACCCGGCTGGCGGTAGCGGCGGCGCGCTCGTGCAGACTGACGGCGGGGTCGCGGCGGATCAGGTTTTCGAGGGACGTGCGTAGGGACATCGCGGGATCCTCGGGATAGGGCGCGGGCAGCCGGCCCGTTCGGGTTGCGGGCGGGGGTCAGAACAGGATGGCGAGGCCGGTCAGAACCATGCCCCCGCCGATGATGGCGACAGCGGCCAGCAGCTCGCCCGCGGCGTCGAGGAAGCGCAGGGACCGGCTGTGCGCGGTGTCGGGGCGGACGGGCGCCACGGCCTGCCAAGGCTCGATCTCGCCGGGCACGGGCTCGTTCGGCAGGTTCAGGAACCGGCCATCGGCCGAGAGGCGGCGGCGGCCGGTGCGCGGGCTATCGCTGCGGGCCGGGACGAGCTGGCTGAAATTCGGGATGC
>NZ_JALNUM010000246.1:0-1812 GCF_026540795.1 Methylobacterium sp. GC_Met_2 | reverse complement strand
CCGGTGAGAAGTCCGACATCGAGGGCCGCATCAGCCAGATCAAGGCGCAGATCGAGGAGACCACCTCGGACTACGACCGTGAGAAGCTGCAGGAGCGTCTGGCCAAGCTCGCGGGCGGCGTCGCGGTGATCCGCGTCGGCGGTTCGACCGAGGTCGAGGTCAAGGAGAAGAAGGACCGGGTCGACGACGCGCTGCACGCCACCCGCGCGGCGGTCGAGGAAGGCATCGTCCCGGGCGGCGGCACGGCACTCCTGCGTGCCAAGGCGGCCGTCCAGGGCCTCTCGAGCGACAACCCGGACGTCCAGGCCGGCATCAAGATCGTCCTCAAGGCTCTCGAGGCCCCGATCCGTCAGATTGCCTCGAACTCGGGCGTCGAGGGCTCGATCGTGGTCGGCAAGATCCTGGCCAATTCCTCTCCGACCTACGGCTTCAACGCCCAGACCGAAGAGTATGTCGACATGCTCCAGGCCGGCATCGTCGATCCGGCCAAGGTGGTGCGCGCCGCGCTCCAGGGCGCAGCTTCGGTGGCCGGCCTTCTCGTGACCACCGAGGCGATGATCTCCGAGGCCCCGCGCAAGGATGCTCCGGCCATGCCTGCGGGCGGCGGCATGGGTGGTATGGGCGGCATGGACTTCTAACCGACCAGGGCCATCGCGGCGCTGTCTTGCGAGCCGAAGCCGGCTTGTGGGACAGCGCCGCGGGGCAACGCTCTGCGCGGTCGTTTCCGGTGCGGGGATGGGTCGCTCACGCAGCACCCGCTTGTGCCTTGGACTGCCGACAGCGCACGCATCCATCTAAGTGCTACACTACGGGTCAGCACCTCCTCAACGTCGCCGACGACGATGCCAAGATATTGCGGTTGGCCGCGCAGCACGGGCGCTTGGCCAGCAATGAAGAGGCGTAGGTCGGCGGGCGTGCACGGCACGAAGTCGGCCGCGGATCGGGACAGCTGGCCAGCGTCAGGCCGCCCGCTCGCAGACGGGAGAGTACGGCGTCGCTCATTGGCGTCCATCCTCCGTGACCGCTGGGGCCAGGCCCGCAGTTGGAGCGACCGCTCCGCCCAGGAGGCAGCCGATCGCCCCCGAAGCCGAGGCGCACCGTGATCTCGGGGAGACGACCCATCGCCCGCCCCTGGTAGACGCGGATTGGACGGTCGTCGGCGGCAATGGCGCGATCGCGAAGCGGGCCGACGACGAGCGCGGCGGCGGCGATGCCGGTGGCCGCGTCCCTTGGATAGCCGGACTCGCGCGGGAACTGCCGCGCCTTGAAACGGCGCGCCGCGCCGGCCACGACAGCGTAGGGGTAAAGACCGGTCGAGCCGATCCGGCGGCAGGCGGCCTCGACGGCCACGGGGTCCGCAACGAGCGCCTGCAGCTTGTCAGGGTCGCGCATCGGCACGAGGCTCTTCACACGTGCGGTAACGGCGTAGTGCAGCGGCAGGTCCGCACGGTTCTCGCGGCCCACGCCGAGCGCCGAAAGCACGTCGTTGGGCTGCTTAGAGGACAGCGGCACTGCACAGAACCGTACCGCTGTTCGAGGCCTGCTCACGCGGCGATCGGGTGGTTCGGTCCCGTGTCGACGACCTGGACATTCCAGCGTTCGGTACACGCTCAGGCGAGACGCCCTCGGACGATAAAAGCTTGGCCGGTGGCGCCCGAAACCTTCCGCGCAGAGGCCGCGGAGCCAAACGTCGCCGCGACGCCGTCTGAAAAGCCGAACCGCATCGGTCGGCCGCGGAAGGCAGGCGATGCTGGAAACGCGTAGCTGCAAACGGGTCCGGATCTTTTCGGCTCCGCCCCGTCTTCTCCAACT
>NZ_JALNUM010000245.1:0-1814 GCF_026540795.1 Methylobacterium sp. GC_Met_2 | reverse complement strand
AGGGGGAGGGAGACGCACGTCGTTCCAACCGCTGCTCCACTTCTCAACCCGCGATGCCCGACCATCGTGGCGCCCTAATGGAACCGAGCGCCACCAGACAGGATCCGGG
The DNA here is from genome assembly GCF_026540795.1 of Methylobacterium sp. GC_Met_2. Taxonomy (NCBI): domain Bacteria; kingdom Pseudomonadati; phylum Pseudomonadota; class Alphaproteobacteria; order Hyphomicrobiales; family Methylobacteriaceae; genus Methylobacterium; species Methylobacterium sp. GC_Met_2. The sequence continues at coordinate 1,705 of NZ_JALNUM010000245.1, read as the reverse complement.
CGCGGCCTCGCGCCTCCGATCGGAACACGAACTCCGGGCCGAGCGCACCGCAGCGCTGGCCCGACGCGGTATCCGCGCTTCGAACATCGATGCCGGCCTCGACCACCTTGTCTGCGCCTGCGGGAGCGAACGCTACGGCCTGCCGCTGAAAGCCGTCGCGCAGGTCCTGCCGATGCGCCCCCTCACGCCCATGCCGGGCGCGGTGCCGTCGCTCATCGGCCTCATCGCCCTTTCGGGGCGGATCGTCGGCGTGCTCGGCCTCGCCCGGGCGCTCGGCCGGCCGGAATCCGCGGGCGAGCCCGGTCACGTCGTGGTGCTGCGCGGAACCCCCGCCCATCAGCCCCTCGCCCTGGCGGTCGATCGGGTGCTTGGGATCGCCCCCGCGGCGGCGACGTCGGCAACGAATCCCGGCGGGTTGGGCAACGAGGTCGCTTCGGGCTATGCCCCCGGCGTGGCAGATGCCGACCGACCGGATTTCGTCATCATCGATCTTCCCCGCCTCCTGCGTCGCGCCCTGCCCTGACGGGCTCGCGAAGCAGGTTCCGCAGACACAGCCGCTGGTCTTCTCGAGACCTGCGCCCCACCACGCCCCCAATCGGAGCCAGCCCGACCGTGAATCTCTCGATCGGTAGACGCATCCTCCTCGGCTTCTTCGCCGTAACGGTCGTGATCGTGGCGCTCGGCCTCTATGCGCTCGAGCAGATCGGCGCGGTGCGCGACACGACCGACGCGATCGTGCGGCGCGATATGACGGTGCTGCGCCAGATCGACGACCTGGGCAACGAGGCCCGCGATCTCGGCCTGCTGCGCCGGACCGCCGTGATCGCGATGCTGACGTCGACGCAGGGCCGCCAGGCGCGCACTGACGACACCGTGGCGGCCTGGCGCCAGACCGCCACCCAGATCGAGAACCGGCTCGCCACCACGATCCAGCTCTCCACCGAGTACCGTGCCTACTCGGCCTCAACCGAGCGTGTGGCCGCCTGGGACCGGATCGCCGCCGCGGCGGCCGACGTCCAGCGCACCTTCCGCGAGGTCAAGAGCCTCGGCGAGGTGCAATTCGCGGCCATCGCCAAGCAGGATGTCGCCGGCGTCGAGGCCCGCAACGACGAGATCGCCCGGCTCCAGACGCCTTTCCTGGAGGGGATCAGGAACCTCAGGACCCTGCTCGACGGTGGCATGGCACTGGGCCAGCGTGCCGCCCAGGAGGTCTACGATCGCTCCCGCCTCTCGATCTACCTGACGCTCGCCGCCGCGATCGTGCTGGCGATCCTGGTCACGTGGATGATCAGCCGCGCGGTGGTACGCCCGCTCGAGACCGTCATGGCCTTCGTGGAGCGGGTCGGCGGCGGGGACCTGTCGGGCAAGTTGCCGATGAGCGGGGGTGACGAGATCGGGCGGCTCGCCACCACGCTCAACGCCATGGTGGCCGGCCTCTCGGACCTCGCCAAGACCAACCGCGCGGCAACCGCCGACCTCAACGCCGCCGCGGCCGAGATCCGCGCCTCGGCCCAGGAGCAGGCGGCCTCGGTCGAGCAGCAATTCGCCGCCGTGCAGGAGACCGCCGCCACGGTCGACGAGATCACGCATTCGGGCGCCCAGATCGGCAAGCGCGCCACCGAGGTGATCGCCACCGCGCAGGCCACCGCCCAGACCTCCCGGCAGGGCCTGCGCGCCGTCTCCGACACCGCCAAGGCCATGGACG
>NZ_JALNUM010000244.1:0-1922 GCF_026540795.1 Methylobacterium sp. GC_Met_2 | reverse complement strand
TAAGATTGGACACGCCCGCCGATCACGTCGAGCACGTAGTGCACGCCCAGCACGCTTCGGCTCTCGCCATACTCAGACGCGCGCAACAGCATGCTCTGGTACTGCTGCGGGACCAGCATCGCCAGCAGCGTTCCGTAGGTGAATCCGTAGGCGGTGTGGCCGCTCGGGAAGGAGGAATTGGTATCCACGCCGATCGTCGCCAGCGGATTGTAGATCGTGATCCGGGACGGGGCGACCTGATAGGGACGCGAGCTGCCGTAGGGATTCTGGCCGCCCTGCCTGTTGGTGACGCCGTAGGCGAGATCGTAGACGCTGTTGGTGGTGTTGGGCAGGCCGTTATAGGTCGGCAGGCTGTAGCCCGTCGGCGCGACTGCTGGGACGGGGATGGCGCCGGGGACGTACGTGCTGGAATTGTTGGCCGCGCCGTTCGCGAAGTAGTTCTTGGCAATTGCCGAATCGCCACCGGAAATGGCGAAGGCGGATGTCAGCAGCGTGTCGACCGAGGCGAGGGGCCCCTTGCTGCCGCTTGCCACGCCCCTCTGATAGATCGCGCCGAGAACGGGTCCGTACCCACCGACCGGCTGGCGTGGGGTAATTCCGTTGCTGGTCGCCTGATCAGCCAATCCGCCGGCGAGATTGGCGCCTGCCCCATATCCGGTCAGTCCAGCGGGCGAGTAGGCCGCCCCCGCCGTCACAAACAGATTCATATCGCTAGCTGCCAAGCCACGCCGGCTGGCCGAGGACCCGTTCAAAGCGACCGTGGAGTCGAGATTGCTTTGCAGGGTTGCGATACCAACCGCCGTCGCGTTGAGGCTCAGGTAGGGACTCAGTAAATTGAGGACATTGGCGTTCGCTGGGGTGATCCGAGCCGTCTGAGCGCGTGCTTCCGATCCCAAAATCGACGCCGCCGCGAGCGCTATGATCGAAACATGACCCGTCAACCGCATCGATCAACCCCTGCAATGATTCGCCGAATGCGAACGCGCAAAGGAACATGCAAATTTTTGAGCGGCTGCGAGCGTCATAAAGAGTCATGATTCATCGCGACGTTACTTGTGGCATCACAACAACATTATATTAATTGGCAAATTATATTTTGAAAGGCAGATATTACTCGGTCAAAATCGAATCATAACGTCATGCGATAGGTATGAATATACGATATAAAGTCGCCATGTTCAGTCTTGGCAGGCAGACCGGGACAATCACTCCGTTCGCAGCGCGCACGAAAAAGGGGCCGCCTCGCGGCGACCCCCTTCCTTCGTCTCGACGGGTGGCTTGGACTTAGAAGTCCATGCCGCCCATGCCGCCGCCGCCCGGCATCGCGGGGGCGCCGCTGTCCTTCTTCGGCGCGTCGGCGACCATCGCCTCGGTGGTCACCAGCAGGCCGGCCACCGAAGCGGCGTCCTGCAGAGCGGTGCGCACCACCTTGGCCGGATCGACGATGCCGGCCTGGATCATGTCGACATACTCTTCGGTCTGGGCGTTGAAGCCGTAGGTCTCCGAGGAGGTGTTGTCGGTGATCTTGCCGACCACGATCGAGCCCTCGACGCCCGCGTTCTGGGCGATCTGGCGGATCGGGGCCTCAAGGGCCTTCAACACGATCTTGATGCCGGCCTGGACGTCCGGAATGTCGGACTTCAGCTCGGCGACCGCCTTCTTGGCGCGCAGCAGCGCCGTGCCGCCGCCCGGGACGATGCCTTCTTCGACCGCCGCGCGGGTGGCGTTGAGGGCGTCGTCGACCCGGTCCTTCTTCTCCTTGACCTCGACCTCGGTCGCGCCGCCGACGCGGATCACCGCGACGCCGCCCGCGAGCTTGGCCAGGCGCTCCTGCAGCTTCTCACGGTCGTAGTCCGAGGTGGTCTCCTCGATCTGCGCCTTGATCTGGCTGATGCGGCCCTCGATGTCGGACTTCTCGCCGA
>NZ_JALNUM010000243.1:0-1987 GCF_026540795.1 Methylobacterium sp. GC_Met_2 | reverse complement strand
TGCGGGAAGCCGGTGCGCAGGCCGGTCAGCCCGCGCGAGGCCGTCGCCTCGTAATAGGCGCCGAGCGGCAGGTACGGCACGTCGATGAAGAACTGCCGCTGGATCTCGGCGCAGATCGCCTTCTGGGCCGCGGAATCGGGCGCGGCGAACCATTGCGCGCGCAGCGCCTCGAGCCGCGGGGCACGGGGCCAGCCGAACCAGGCCTGATCGCCGTTGCCGCGGATGCCGAGCTGGCCGGCGGGATCGAAGTTATTGGTGCCGTTCAGGTAGGTAACGAAGGTGCTCCAGCCGCCCTTGTCGGGGAACTGGCGACTCGCTCGGCGCTGCACCAGGGTGCCCCAGTCCATCGCGACGAGGTCGACATTCAGCCCGCTCTTCTGGAACGCCTCGGCGGCAACTAGCGCCAGCGGGTGGGTGGCGGGATAGTCGGTCGGGTCGAGCATGACGACGCGCTCGCCCTTGTAGCCGGCCTCAGTGAGGGCGCGCTTTACGGCGCCGAAGTCGCGGGGGCCGACCAACACCTCGGTGCCGTCGCGCGTCGCCATCGGAGCGTCCGGGCTGAACACGCCGACATGGTCCTTCCACAGGGCGCGCTCGTCGCCGGCGACCGCGCTCATGAACTCGGTCTGGTCGATAGCGCCAAGCAGCGCTCGGCGAATCGCGGGATTGTCGAAGGGCGGGTGCAGGTGGTTGAAGCGCAGGCAGCCGACGCCGCCGACCGGATCGAGCACCTCCAGCCTGACCCCCGGCTTGGCCCGGAGCAGCCCCTGCAGGTCCGGCGTTGGGTTCTGCCACCAATCGACCTCGCCGGCCGCCAAGGCACTGGCAGCCGTGGAGGCGTCCGGCACGATCCGCCACTCGACCCGGTCGTAATGCGCGCGCTTCGGCCCGGCGGTGAAGCTCGCCACGCCGTCCGGGCGGGGCACGTAGCCGTCGAAGCGCTCGTAGACGGTGAGCGCCCCCGGGATCCGCTCGTCTGCCTTGAAGCGGAACGGCCCGGAGCCGACCATCTCGGTGACCTGCGTATTGGGATCGGTCTTCGCCAGGCGCTCCGGCATGATGCAGGGCATCGAGGTGCCGGTCTTGCCGAGCGCAGCGGGCAGCAGCGGAAAGGGTCGCTTCAGGCGGAACACCACGTTACGGTCGGAGGCGGCGGTGAGCTCGTCGGTGGCCTCCATCAGCGCTCGGGCGAAGGCGTCGCGGGCGGCGAACCGACGGATGCTTGCCACTGCGTCGCGGGCCAGCACTGGCTCGCCGTCGTGGAAGCGCAGGCCCTCGCGCAGGGTGAGCCGCCAATGGCGGCCATCGGCCTCGATCGCATGCCCTTCCACCATCTGCGGCTGGAAATCGTAGCGCGCGGTCTGGCCGTAGAGGGTGTCGAAGACGAGGTAGCCGTGGTTGCGCGTGACAGTCGCGGTTGTCCAGATCGGGTCGATGACCGCGACGTCACTTTCCGGAATGAAGCGCAGGACCTTCGCGGGCTGCGCCACCGCGGGCCGCACGACAGAGGCGGCAGCCAGCGCGGCGAGAACCTCGCGGCGCCTCATGCGCGATCACTCGTGCTTGGCACCATCAAGATCATGCACCCTTCACGCTGGTGGCTTCGCAGAGTGCCCTTGGATCAGCGGCGAGGCAAGTTGGAGCGCCGGACGAAGCGGTGTCATGATTGGAGGGGCGATGGGTCTATGAACCCGTGCCCTTCACTGCCCAAGGCGTAGGCAGGCCGCTCCGCGCCGCGCATTGCCGTCAGAAAGCTGATATTCGGCTTTGCGCCCAATTCAGTCATTCAGCTGGATGTGACCACGTCCTGTAAGCGGACGCTACCGGATGCGATCTAACATTTGCATAAGGCCGGCTTATAGAGCGTGCTCGCGACTAATCACGTCCTAACTACAGCGCCTCACGGCTCAGCCAGCTGCCTTAAGGATACGCTTCCGTCTACGGCTTGTGCGAGCCTCATTGACGTGGGAGATTTGCCCACATAAGG
>NZ_JALNUM010000242.1:0-2124 GCF_026540795.1 Methylobacterium sp. GC_Met_2 | reverse complement strand
CCTTGTCGCTCCTCGCCTGCGCGATTCCCCCGTCAGCCTTCGCTCAAAACGCCGCCGTGGCGCTCCCCGAACTCAGCGTCGTCGGCAGCGCAACGCCGACAGGGCCGCTCACGGGAGAGGCGCGCGGCTCGCTCTCCGTGCCGAGCGTCGATCGCCAGCGTGCGGCGCTCTACCAGACGGTCGGATCGGTCGCGTTCGTGGACGCCGCGACGCTTCAGGACCGCTACATCAACACGATCCGCGACGTGCTCAAGGACGTGCCCGGCGTCTACGTGCAGGAGCGCTACGGCCAGGAGTTGCGCCTGTCGGTGCGCGGCTCGGGCGTCGCCCGCAACTTCCACCTGCGCGGGCTCGAAATCCTACAAGATGGCATCCCGTTCAACCTCGCGGACGGGAGCGGCGACTTCTATCAAATCGACCCGCTCGCCGTGCGGTCCGTGGAGGTCTACAAGGGCGGCAATGCCCTGACCTTCGGGGCGACGACGCTCGGCGGCGCGATCAACTTCGTCACACCGACCGCCTACACGGCGGTCGCGCCCAACCTCCTGCGCATCGACGGCGGCAGCTTCGGCACGATCCGCGAGCAGGCGCAGATGTCCCGCATCGACGGGCCGCTCGACGTGCTGGTCAATGCGACGCTGACCAATTCGGACGGGTTTCGCGCCCACGAGGCGCAGGCGACCAAGAATTTCAACGCCAATATCGGCTACCGGATCGCCCCCGATATCGAGACGCGCTTCTATCTCGGCACCTACCTGACCGATCAGAAGCTGCCCGGCAGCCTGACCCTCGGCCAGAGCCTCGCCACGCCGACGCTCGCCAATCCCACCGCCATCACCGGCAACCAGTCGCGCAAGGTCGAGACGGAGCGGATCGCCAACCGTACCTCGTTCCTGCTCGATGTCGGCAAGCTCGACGTGGACACCTGGGCGATCCACAAGAGCCTCTACCACCCGATCTTCCAGGCGCTCGATCAGGATGGCTGGACCTACGGGATCAGCCCGCATTGGTCCGGCACCTTCGATCTGGGCGGTTTTCGCGACGACGTGGTGCTGGGCCTGCGCGCCTTCGCGGGTCAGAATTCGGCCCTGCAATTCGTCAACATCCGCGGCCAGCGGGGCGCCCAGACGCTGAATGCGCTCCAGAGCGCGTCGAACTACGAGGCCTATGGCGAGAACCGGTTCTGGTTCCTGCCGGACGTGGCGCTGATGACCGGCGCCAAGGCGTTCTCGTCGAACCGCACCTACAGCGACAAGGGCGGGTTGCCCGGAAACCTGCGCCCGTGCTTCGCAGAACAGACCTATGCGGGGATCAACCCGAAGATCGGCCTGCTCTGGCAGCCCGACCCCGACATCCAGGTTTTCGGCGACATCGCCCGGTCCCGCGACGTGCCGGATTTTTCCGACCTCGTGCAGCAGAACCTCCTGAACACCACCTTCGTGCCGCTCCGGGCCCAGCACGCCTGGACCTACGAGGCGGGTGCGCGCGGCCGGATCGACCGCCTCGCCGTCGACCTGACGCTCTACCGGTCGGACCTGCGCGACGAGCTCATCAACTTCTCGACCAATCCCGGACTCAACATCCCGGCCGCGACCTTCAACACGCCGCGCTCGATCCACCAGGGCGTCGAGGCGGCCGTGACCCTCGATCTCGCCCGCGATTTCATAGCTTCCGACGACGCCCTGAGCCTGACGCAGATCTGGACCCACAACGACTTTCGGTTCGTGCGCGATCCAGTCTTCGGCAACGGTCGGATCGCCGGCATTCCCACGGACGTGCTCCGCACCGTCCTGAATTACCGCCACCCGAGCGGCTTCCACATCGCTCCGGCCGTCGATTGGGTGCCGGAGGGTGCCTTCGCCGACCACGCCAACACCCTGAGGGTGCCGGGCTACGCGTTGCTCGGCATCGAGGCCGGGATCGACTTCGCGAACGGCGTCGCGCTGTTCGTCGATGCGCGCAATCTCACGGACGCCCGCTATGTGTCGGACATCGCCGTGGTGGCGAATGCTCGGACGTCCGGGAGCCCGGCAGCCTTGGCGGCGTTTTATCCCGGAAGCGGTCGCAGCATATTCGGCGGCCTGCAGGCTGCGTTCTGAACGTGAGAGCCGTGCCCGATCGCGC
>NZ_JALNUM010000241.1:0-2219 GCF_026540795.1 Methylobacterium sp. GC_Met_2 | reverse complement strand
ATACTCGGCCTGCTCATTGCCTGCTGTATGCAGACCGGCCCGACCAATTGCTGATCGATGCCGAAACAAGCGATCACCGCGCAGGCGGTCGCGATCATGCGAGGAGAGGGAATGTTGCAAGCGCGGATCCTCCCCAACCATTGTATTCCGTCGAAAGCCCTGGCCAACTGGTTGCCGAGCGATCTCCGCTACTACGTCGTCTCGACGAAACGCGACCTAGCAACCTTCGCTCCGGTCCACAGACCGAACTCCACTGAGCCGAACCACCTCATTGCGGACTCCGGCCCGCATACTGCGGGGTGAAATCTTTCGCACCAGCTGCCAGCGACTCATGACATTCATCTGCAGCGGCTATCGTCCTAAAGCGAGAAGCGTCGAAGCTGTCCGGCTACAGGTTGATGCGGACTGGCGGGCGATCGTGTTGGGTGTAGGCTGGCGGTCTATACGGAGGCGTTACGATGGCACGGACAGAGCGAGGGCAGTGTCGGTTCACCGTGAAAGAGGATGCTGAAGGGCGCCCATTCATCGCCCTCGAGCCTCTCGGCGGTGCGGTTGAGACTTTCGGCGATGTGGTCCTCGACCTGACTCTGCGGGCCAGCGTCAACTACGCCCATGCCCAGCAGATCGCGGAGATCCTAAATGATCACGTGACCGGCCTATCGGTCACGTTCACAGACAAAAAGGCGAACGGATAAATTGATGAGCGCGAAGAGTATGCTTAGCCGTTCCAGCCCGGAGTTGAAGGGCTTTTGGACGGGCGGTGCGGTTCGTCACTGAGCGCTGAACAGCGGGCGTTCTCGTTAACGGTTCGGTAAAATTGCCCATGTATGAAGCCTTAACTTTTGAGGTGGTTTCATGCGTGTTCTCCTGATCGAAGACGATGCCACCGTTTCTCAAAGCATTGAGCTGATGCTCAAGTCCGAGAACTTTAATACCTTCACCACCGATTTGGGGGAAGAGGGTGTCGATCTCGGCAAGCTGTATGATTACGACATCATCTTGCTTGATCTGAACCTGCCCGATATGTCGGGCTATGAGGTCCTGCGCTCGCTGCGCGTGGCGAAAGTGAAGACGCCGGTTCTCGTCCTCTCGGGCTTGGCCAGCATCGAGGACAAAGTGAAGGGCCTCGGGTTCGGGGCGGACGACTATCTCACCAAGCCGTTCCACAAGGACGAGCTGATCGCGCGCATTCATGCCATCGTGCGTCGCTCGAAGGGCCACGCCCAATCGACGATCACGATCGACGATCTCGTGATCGACCTTGACGAGAAGCTGGCTTCGATCGAGGGTAAACGTGTCCCGCTGACGACGAAGGAGTACCAGTTGCTGGAACTCCTTGCACTCCGGAAGGGCTCGACGATCACGAAGGAGATGTTCCTCAACCACCTCTACGGTGGCTTGGACGAGCCGGAGCTAAAGATCATCGACGTCTTCATCTGCAAGCTGCGCAAGAAGCTCGCCAACACCAGCTCGGGTAAGAACTACATCGAGACCGTCTGGGGACGCGGATACGTGATGCGAGATGGCATCAGCGAAATCCGCGCGATGGCAGGTTAAAAATCTCTTATTCGACAAAGAAATTCTTTAATTCGCGTTGATTTCTAGTGTTCGCCGGCACATACGTTCTGCTTCGATTGAGCAGGTGTGCCGTGGATGAGAACGCAGAGACCGTCGAGACAGCTGCCGTCGATTATATCGAATTTACGGCCGAAATTGTCTCAGCCTATGTGTCGAGGAATTCGGTACGACCCACCGATATGGCGGAGCTGATCGCCTGCATACACAATGCGCTCACCGGGCTCGGCCAGAGCAGCGCGACTGAAGCTCCGGCGACCGAGAAGCTTACCCCCGCTCAGATCCGAAAGTCGGTCACGCCGGACGCCATCATCAGCTTCATTGACGGCAAACCGTACAAGGCGCTCAAGCGCCATCTCAACGGCAACGGCATGACGATCGAGCAATACCGCGAGCGCTTCGGCTTGCCGCGGGACTACCCCTCGACGGCAGCCAACTACTCGGCCCAGCGCTCGGCCCTTGCTAAAAACTTTGGGCTTGGCCAACAGCGCAAGAAGGCCGCTCCTGCGACTGAAGAGTTCGAGGAGACGGTCTCGGAGAAGCCGAAGCGCCCTCCTGGGCGGCCGCGGAAACACAAGACGGCTGCCGAGGGGTAGTAGCAGGGAGGCTACGGATCCCTCCACCTCGGATCCCTCTCCTCCTGC
>NZ_JALNUM010000240.1:0-2243 GCF_026540795.1 Methylobacterium sp. GC_Met_2 | reverse complement strand
CACGAATTGCGATCCTTGCAATCGGCCCGAACACCTTGAAGGGGCTGGGCGAAGCCCTTTGACGATCCCGAATCGGAGGTTGGCCGGGCTCGGGGATCGTCCGTCCGTCAGGCGGCGGTCTGGGTGGCGCGGAACATGAAGCCCCGAGCTTCGTCATCCATCTCGGCCTTGAACGTGTGGCGACCCTTCAACGCTTCCGCCGCCTGGGCAGCCGGCCGGGCGTTGATCGCGTCGAGAAGACGCTTCACGTTGGGCATGTCCTTGAAGGCCTCATCGCCGAGCACGAACGGCACCATACGGGCCCAGCCCCACACCGCCATGTCGACGATCGTGTAGGTCTCGCCCAGCACGTAAGCGCGGTCCTTCAACTGCTGGTCGAGGACGCCCCAGTGACGGCGCGCCTCGTAGGTGTAACGCTCGGTGGCGTAGGCGCCGCCATCCCGCGCGAAGTGGCGGAAATGCACGCACTGACCCGAGAACGGCCCGATGCCGGTGGCCACGAACATCAGCCAGGACAGCATCTCGCCCCGCGCCGGCTCGCCCTCGGGCAGGAACAGCCCGGTCTTGCCCGCGAGGTAGAGCAGGATCGCGTTCGAATCGAACACCGTCACGTCGCCGTCGACGATTGCCGGCACTTTCCCGTTCGGGTTGATTGCCGAATAGCCGGGGTCGAACTGCTCGCCCTTGCGGGTATCCACCGGCACCGTCTCGTAGGGGAGGCCCATCTCTTCGAGACAGAGGGCGACCTTCATGGGGTTGGGGCTGAGATTGTAGAAGAATCGAATCACGGCGCTCTCCCTGAACGATCCCGGAAGAATGTCCGGGGCCGCGCGCGGCACAAGCCGCAACCGCGCAGGGCGGCTATTCGGTCACGATCTTGTAGCTGCGGCCCGGCACCAGCGCGGCGCCCCGTTCCAGTCCGTTGAGGACGAGGAACCGGTCGAGCGCCCGATCGGGCACCGCCATGCGGCGGGCGAGTTCCTCGGCGCTGGTCGAGGCCGCCTGGACTACCTGCAGATGCAGGGGGCGCAGCACCGCCTCATCGGGGGAAATCGCCCCGAGGGTCTCGGTCCAGCGGCGGAAGGCCGGGTCGGGATCGGTCGCGCCCTTGGCAGCCATGATCATCCGGTAGGTCGAATCGCCGATCCGGATCGCCGCGAGGCGGAAGGTCCATTCCTTGCCCCGCGACAGCGCGAAGGCGGCCGGGTGGCCGGCCACCTCCCGGGTCTCGAAGCCCGCCGGATCGAACGCGTCGTTCCAGCTCGCCTTCAGCACGGCGTCGAGGGGCTGGCCGTCCTTGGCTTCGATCTGGTCGAACAGCAGGCGGCGGTTGCCGTCCGTGGTCGTGCCGAGGACCGCCGAGCGGGTGTTCTCGAGGGCGAACCCCTCCGGCACCTCGAACGCGATGCCCAGCCCCGGATGGATGAAGCGGTGCCCCCGCACGGCCCCGTCGCGCGGGTTGTCGCCGTAGGCGAGCCCGTCCACCGCGGCGAGGTAGGCGGCCCGGTCGTCGGTGCCGATGCCCGGCGCGCCGATGCGGCGGGCTGCCCGGGTGACCTGGGTGATGCGCTCGGCCGTGCCCGGATGGGTCGCCAGCATGTCGGGCTCGGTGGCGCTGTTCACCTTCAGCCCCGTCGAGCGGTTGAGGGCGGTGAGGAAGCGGCCGGCCGCGAACGGATCGTAGCCGGCCTTGGCCAGCGTGCGCACGCCGGTGGCGTCGGCTTCCAGCTCCTGCTCCCGGGAGAAGCGGGCCAGCGCGAAGCGCGACTGGCTCTGAAGCTGCGCGCCGGTATCGGGATCGTTCAGCACGTCCCGCACGACCCGGCTGACCAGCGCCGAGCGCAGTTCCAGCTCGCTGCGGGCGGTGGCGTGGTTGAGGGTCACGTGCGCCATCTCGTGCGCCAGCACGGCCGCGACCTCCGAGGTGTCGCTCGCTAGCGCCACCAGCCCGCGGGTGGCATAGAGCCGCCCGTTCGGGAGCGCGAAGGCGTTGACCACCGGCGAATCGAGCAGCGTCACCACGTAGCTCTGGTCGGGCCGGTCGCTCGCCTTCACGAGGCGGTCGGTCACCTCCGTGAGCATCCGCGTCACGTTGGGCGCGCGGGCCTCGCCCCCGAAGGAGGCCACGAGCTTGAGATGGTCGGCATCCGCGACGCGCTCGCGGCCCGTCGTGCGCGGCGCCTCCACAGGAACCCGCACCACCGCCGGCTGAATGGTCGCCGTGGTCTGGTCGGCCACGCAGG
>NZ_JALNUM010000024.1:0-63006 GCF_026540795.1 Methylobacterium sp. GC_Met_2 | reverse complement strand
CCGGCCTGATCCACCTTGCCAGCCAGCCCGCCGTCTGGGCCGCGCTCGCCACCCTCGTGGTGATGGAGGTGGTGCTCGGCATCGACAACCTGATCTTCATATCGATCCTGACCAACAAGCTGCCGGCCGAGCAGCAGACCCGGGCCCGGCGGATCGGCATCGGGCTGGCCCTGATCCTGCGTCTGGGATTGCTGGGAACGGTGGCGTTCATCGTGCACCTGACCGAGCCGGTTTTCTCGGTGTTCGGCCAGGACTTCTCCTGGCGCGACCTGATCCTGATCGGCGGCGGCCTGTTCCTGCTCTGGAAGGCCACCAAGGAGATCCACCACTCTGTGGACCCGGAGCCGAATTCGGAAGAATCCGGCGGCAGCCTGGGCTTCGGCGCGGCGATCGGCCAGATCCTGCTGCTCGACCTCGTGTTCTCGATCGACTCGATCATCACGGCGGTCGGCATGACCGAGCACGTGCCGGTGATGATGGTGGCGGTGATCGTCGCCGGCGCGGTGATGCTGCTCGCCGCTGAGCCGCTTTCGGCCTTCATCGCCCGCAACCCCACCGTGGTGATGCTGGCGCTCGGCTTCCTGATCATGATCGGCATGGTGCTGATCGCCGAAGGGTTCGGGGCGCACGTGCCGAAGGGCTACATCTACACCGCCATGGCGTTCTCGGCGGGCGTGGAGGGCCTCAACATGCTGGCCCGGCGGCGACGGCGCGGCGCCAAGGCTGCCCTGCCCGGTCGGGTCGAGCGAGCCTGATGCGGATCCTCGCGGCGCTCGGCCTGCTTCTCGTTCCGGTCCTCGCCTGCGCGGAGACGAAGCCCATGACGCTCGAACCTATGACGCCCGATCCCGCCATCCTGCACGACCTCGCCCCCACCGGCACGCTCCGGGCGGCGATCAACCTCGGCAACCCGGTGCTGGCGCAGGCCGGACCGGACGGGCCCGCGGGGGTGTCGGTGGATCTCGCCCGGGCGCTCGCGGCGCGGCTCGGCGTCACGGTGACATTCGTGACCTTCCCGGGGGCGGGGGCGGTCTCGGGCTCGGCGGGGTCGGGCAGCTGGGACATCTGCTTCCTGGCGATCGACCCGAAGCGGGCCGAGGGCATCGCCTTCACGGCGCCCTACGTGCTGATCGCCGGCAGCTACCTCGTGCCGGACTCCTCCCCGATCCGGACCCAGGAGGCGGTCGACCGCGACGGCGTGCGGGTCTCGGTGGGCCGCGGCAGCGCCTACGACCTGTTCCTGAGCCGGAGCCTGACCCACGCGACCCTGGTGCGGGCTCCGACATCGGCCGAGGCGGTCACGGCCTTCGCGCGGGACGGGCTGGAGGTGGCGGCCGGGGTGGCGCAGCCGCTGGCCGCCTACGCGGCGGCGCATCCGGAGGTGCGGTTGCTGCCGGGGCACTTCATGGAGATCCCGCAGGCGATGGGCCTGCCGGTCGGACGCCCGGCGGGGGCGGCCTACCTCGCCGACTTCATCGCGTGGGCGAAGCGGGAGGGGCTCGTGCGTCGCGGCCTGGAAGCCAGCGGGCAGGATCCGGGGCTGGCGGCGCCTTGACCGGCCTTACGCCGCACTGAGATGCACGAGATCCACGCCGGCCGAGAGACGCGCCTTGGTATCCAGGATCTCAATGGCGACGACGCGACCCTCCGCATCGAAATCGAAGATGATGCCGGGGCGCACCTCCTCACTCTCGCTGACCGATGTATCGGCCAGGCGCAGGTAGAGGGCGTCAGCCTCCGGATCGTATCTGACTTTCATGTCTGCGCCTCCGGCCACGATCGAGGAAAAGCGTGATGATGCGGTAAGTCAACGCCGGCTCCTCGACATAAACCACGCGCAGGATACGACCGCCGAATTCCGGCACTGCGCAATAGGCCCGCACGCGTTCGGGATACTGCGGATCCGGCTCGGTCGCCTCCGGGGCCAGGACGGTGCGCTCGACGAGCGCACGGTCGATCCCACGGTCAGCCATGTTGTTCATCGCGTGGCGCGTATAGACGAAGGCCGGCATCGGCGGTTGCCGGACGCCTCACACCACCAGATTCACAATCCGCCCCGGCACCACGATCACCTTGCGGGGCGCCCGCCCCTCCAGGATCGTCTGGACCGCCGCCAGCGCCAGGGTCGCGGCTTCCACCGCCTTCGCGTCGGCGTCCCGCTTCACGGTGACGTCCGCGCGCTTCTTGCCGTTGATCTGGACCGGCAGGGTGATCTCGTCCTCGACGAGGAGCCCGGCCTCGGTCTCCGGCCAGGACGCCTGCGCGACGAGCCCGGAGCGTCCGAGCACCGTCCAGCACTCCTCCGCCAGATGCGGCATCATCGGGGCGATCAGCTGGACCAGGATCCCGGCCGCCTCCTTGGCAACAGCCGGCGTGACCGGGCCGCGCAACCCGTCCTCCAGGGCGTTGGCCAGCGTGTAGATGTGGGCCACGCAGCGGTTGAAGCGCAGGCGCTCGATATCGTCCTGCACGGAGGCCAGCGCCCGGTGGGCGGCCTTGCGCAGGGCGAGATCCGCGGCGCCGTCGCCGGTCGCCGCGCGCGCGGCGTTTACCAGCCGCCAGACCTTCTGGACGAACCGGGCCGCGCCCTGCACGCCCTCCTCGGTCCAGATCACGTCGCGCTCGGGCGGCGAGTCGGACAGCATGAACCAGCGCGCCGTGTCGGCCCCGTAGCTCGCGATGATGTCGTCGGGATCGACCACGTTCTTCTTGGACTTCGACATCTTCTCGATCGGGCCGATCGCGATCGGCGCCTGAGTTTTCACGTGAAACGCGCGGCGCTCCCCCTCCTCCGTGGAGAAGCGGATCTCGGCCGGGGGCACCCAGGCGCCGGCCGCATCCTTGTAGGTCTCGTGCACCACCATGCCCTGCGTGAACAGGCCGGCGAAGGGTTCGGCGACGCCCGCCCAACCGGTCTCGCGCATCGCCCGCATGAAGAACCGGGCGTAGAGCAGGTGCAGGATCGCGTGCTCGATGCCGCCGATATACTGGTCCACCGCCAGCCAACGATCGACCACGGCGCGGTCCGTGGGGGCGTCGGTGAGCCAGGGGGCGGTGAAGCGGGCGTAGTACCAGGACGAATCGACGAACGTGTCCATCGTGTCGGTCTCGCGCCGGGCCGCCGCGCCGCAATGCGGGCAGGGCACGTTGCGCCAGGCGGCGTCCCGCTCCAGGGGGTTGCCGGGCTGGTCGAACGACACCGCCTCGGGCAGCTTGACCGGCAGGTCGGCCACCGGCACGGGGACCGGCCCGCAGGATTCGCAGTGGATGATCGGGATCGGGCAACCCCAGTAGCGCTGGCGCGAGACGCCCCAGTCGCGCAGGCGGAACTGCACCTTGCGGGTGGCGACCCCCTCCCCTTCGAGGCGCCGGGCCACCGCCTCGAACGCCGCGTCGGTGCTCAGCCCGTCGAGGAAGCGCGAATTGATCATCCGCCCGTCCTCGACATAGGCGGTGTCAGTGATCACGAAGCTCGCCGGGTCCTGCCCCTCCGGACAGACCACCGGCGTGTTGCCGAGCCCGTACTTGTTCGCGAAATCGAGGTCGCGCTGGTCGTGCGCCGGGCAGCCGAACACGGCGCCGGTGCCGTATTCCATCAGCACGAAGTTCGCCACGTAGACCGGCAGCGCCCAGGACGAGTCGAGGGGATGGCGCACGGTCAGGCCGGTGTCGAAGCCGTGCTTCTCGGCGGTGTCGATCGCGGCCTGCGCGGTGCCGGTGCGGCGGCACTCCTCGATGAAGGCCTGGAGCTCAGGCTTATCGGCGGCGAGCGCGGCGGCGATCGGATGATCGGCGGCGATCGCCAGGAATTTTGCGCCGAACAGCGTGTCGGGCCGGGTCGTGTAGACGGTCACCGATTCGGGCACGCCGGCCGGTGGATGGGCCAGGGCGAACCGGACCTCCAGCCCCTCCGAGCGGCCGATCCAGTTCTTCTGCATCAGCCGGACTTTCTCCGGCCAGCGGTCCAGACCATCGAGGGCGGTCAGCAGATCCTCGGCGAAGTCGGTGATCTTGAAGAACCATTGGGTCAGCTCGCGCTGCTCGACCAGCGCGCCCGAGCGCCAGCCGCGCCCGTCGATCACCTGCTCATTGGCCAGCACCGTGTGGTCCACCGGGTCCCAGTTCACCTTGGCGGTACGGCGGGTGACGAGGCCCTTGTCGAGAAAGTCCAGGAACATGCGCTGCTGGTGCTTGTAGTAGTCGGGATCGCATGTCGCGATCTCCCGGCTCCAGTCGAGCGACAGGCCCATGGCCTTCAGCTGGTCGCGCATCGACGCGATGTTGGCGTAGGTCCAGTCCCGCGGGTTGACCTTGCGCTCCATGGCGGCGTTCTCGGCCGGCAATCCGAATGCGTCCCAACCCATCGGGTGCAGCACGTTGAAGCCGCGGGCGCGCTTGTAGCGCGCCACCACGTCGCCCATCGCGTAGTTGCGGACGTGGCCCATGTGGATGCGCCCCGACGGGTAGGGGAACATCTCCAGCACGTAGTATTTCGGGCGGCTGTCGGCATTGTCGGTCTCGAACAGCCGCTGCTCTGCCCAGGCGTCCTGCCACCGCGGCTCGGCATCCTTGGCGTTGTAGCGCTCGACGGGTTGGGGAACGGCGGTGCTGGTCATGGATCCGGGCGGGGTCAGGGGCTCGTCGGTCATTTTGCGGAATGACGACGGCACGGTCGCGCCGCGATAGCATATCTGCGCGGGAGCCGGTCAACGCAGCGTGCGATTCGGGCTTGCGCGGGGCGCGCGAGCGCATAGGTCGGAACCGGCGCCCGGCAGCGACAGGACAGTCAGGTATGGACGACGCGATCACCGATTCGAACGCCCCGGCGGCGGACGGGATGGGGCACCCGACCGCGAAGCTGCCGGTCGGACAGGCCGACGTCGCCGCCGGGCTCGCCGAGGTGCGGGCGGCGATCGCCCGGGCGGCCGAGGATTCGGAGCGTGACCCGTCCGAGGTTCAGCTGGTCGCCGTCTCCAAGACCGTGCCGGCCGAAGGCATCCTGCCGGCGCTCGAGGCGGGGCAGCGGGTGTTCGGCGAGAACTACGTGCAGGAGTCGACGGCGAAGTGGCCGGACCTGCGCGCCCGCTACCCGGATGTGGAACTGCACCTCGTCGGGCCGTTACAATCCAACAAGGCCCGGGAGGCGGTGGCGCTGTTCGACGTGATCCACGCCCTGGACCGGCCGTCGCTGGCCGCCGCGCTCGCCAAGGAGATCGCCCGGTCGGGCCGGACTCCGAAGCTGCTGATCCAGGTCAACACCGGCGCGGAACCCCAGAAGGGCGGCGTGTTGCCGGACCAGCTGGCCACCCTGCTCGCCGAGTGCCGCGACACGCACGGGCTGGCGATCCAGGGGTTGATGTGCATCCCCCCCGCGGAGGATCCGCCCTCGGCGCATTTCGCCCTGCTGGCCCGGCTGGCTCAGGAGCACGACCTGCCGATCCTCTCCATGGGCATGAGCGCCGACTTTCCGGCGGCGATCCAGCTCGGCGCCACCCATGTCCGGGTCGGGACAGCCATCTTCGGGGCACGCAAGCCGAAAACGTAGCGGCGCCTGGCTCATGTCCCGGTTTCGAAAGCTCGAGACCTTTCGCGGGTCCAGGGCAGAGCCCTGGTGCCGGGCTTCGCCCGGATCTCGGGGGGCTCTGCCCCCGAACCCCTGCCCAAGGGTTCGCCCTTGGGGAACCCGCTATTTGCCGTCCGACACGACCTAAAGCGTCGCGCGGAAATACGCGATCGTCCGCTCCAACCCCTCGCGGAGTTGCACGGTCGGCTCCCAATCCAGAATGGCCTTCGCCTTCCCGATATCGGGCCGACGCTGCCGCGGGTCGTCCGGCGGCAGGGGACGGTGGGTGATCCGCGAGCGCGAATCCGTTAGCTCGATCACCATGTGGGCGAGGTCCCGGATCGTGAACTCGTTCGGATTGCCGATGTTGATCGGTCCGGTCACCTCAGGCCCGCTGTCCATCAGGCGGACGAAGCCCTCGATCAGGTCGCTCACGTAGCAGAACGAGCGCGTCTGCTCCCCGTCGCCGTAAAGCGTGATCTCGTCGCCCCGGAGCGCCTGCATGATCAGGTTCGAGACGACGCGGCCGTCGTTCGGGTGCATGCGCGGGCCGTAGGTGTTGAAGATGCGCACGACCTTGATCGGCAGATTGTGCTGGCGCCGGTAGTCGAAGAACAGGGTCTCGGCACAGCGCTTGCCCTCGTCGTAGCAGGAGCGGAAGCCGATCGGGTTGACGTGGCCGACGTATTCTTCGACCTGCGGATGCACTTCCGGGTCGCCGTAGACCTCCGACGTGGAGGCCTGGAACACCTTGATCCGCAGGCGCTTGGCCAAGCCCAGCATGTTGATCGCGCCGATGACGCTCGTCTTCGTCGTCTGGACCGGATCGAACTGGTAATGCACCGGCGAGGCCGGGCAGGCGAGATTGTAGATCTCATCGACTTCGACGTAGAGCGGGAATGTCACGTCGTGACGCAGGATCTCGAAGCGCGGATTGCCCAGCAGATGCGCGATATTGCGCCGCGTGCCGGTGTAGAAGTTGTCGACGCACAGGACTTCATGTCCGTCGTTGAGCAGACGCTCGCAGAGATGCGAACCGAGGAAACCGGCACCGCCCGTCACCAGGATCTTCTTCGTATCGTCGTAGCGCACGCTCGAACCCTCCTTCCACCCAACGCTCCGGGCCCCGCCCGGGTGCGGCCGCCGCTACGCCGATCCCTCACGCGTCGAGGGCGGGCCCGTCCCCGCGCCGACCGACGCTCGTGTAGGAAAATCCGTGACGGCGGGCCGTTTCCGGTTCGTAGATATTGCGCAGATCGATCAAGACCGGTGTTGCCATGATCGCCCGCAGCCGGGCGAGGTCGAGGGCGCGGAAAGCGTTCCACTCGGTCACGATCACCACCGCGTCGGCCCCCTCCGCGCAGGCATAGGCGTCGTCGGCGAAGTCCACGCCGGGCATCAGCGGGCGGGCCTGCTCCAGGCCCTCGGGATCGTAGGCGCGGACACGGCAGCCCGCATCCTGCAGACCGGTGGCGATCGCCAGGGACGGGGCCTCGCGCATGTCGTCGGTGTCCGGCTTGAAGGTGAGGCCGAGCATGGCCACCGTCTTGCCCCGCACCGATCCGCCGCAGGCCCGGATCACCTTGCGGGCCATCGCGCGCTTGCGGCTGTCGTTGACCGCCACGACGGTCTCGACGATCCGCAACGGCACCTCGTGGTCCTGCGCGGTCTTCACCAGCGCCAGGGTGTCCTTCGGGAAGCAGGATCCCCCGTAGCCCGGACCTGCATGGAGGAATTTCGGCCCGATCCGTCCGTCGAGGCCGATCCCGCGCGCCACGGCCTGAACGTCCGCGCCGACGACCTCGCACAGTTCGGCAATTTCGTTGATGAACGTGATCTTGGTCGCCAGGAACGCGTTGGCGGCGTATTTCGTGAGTTCGGCCGTCCGCCGGCCCATCACGAGGATCGGGGCCGCGTTGAGATACAGGGGGCGATAGATCTCGCGCATCACCGCCTCGGCGCGCGGATCGTCCACGCCGATGACGATCCGATCGGGCCGCTTGAAGTCGGAGATCGCGGCGCCTTCCCGGAGGAATTCCGGGTTCGAGACGACCGAGACATCCGCCTCGGGGGCGACCTCACGCACGATCCGCTCGACCACGTCGCCCTCCCCCACCGGAACGGTCGACTTGGTCACAATGACCGTGAAACCCCTGACGGACCGGGCGATTTCCTGCGCAGCCTCGCGGACATAGGTCATGTCAGCAAAGCCGTCCCCGCGGCGCGACGGCGTACCGACCGCGATGAAGACGGCCTCCGCCTGGGCGACCGCGGGGCCGAGATCCGTCACGAAGGCCAGCCGGCCTTGGGCGACGTTGTCGGCGACGAGGTCGCCGAGGCCCGGCTCGTAGATCGGCATCCGCCCCGCATTCAAGGCCGCAATCTTCGCGGGATCCTTGTCGATGCAGACGACCGAATGGCCGAAATCCGCCAGGCAGACCCCGGTGACCAGCCCGACATAGCCCGATCCGACCACGGCCAGACGCATACGTTCCTCCTCGGACCCCGGTCCGCAAGATCAGATCGTTTCCGCATTGGGGGCGATGCCGTTCCATCGAGAGCGCGCTCCGACGAAGCGGACACCGGTTCGGTGCACGAGAGCGCGTCAAAACACGGCTCTCGGAGGAGTACAGGACGATCCCGTTCAGATGATCGTATCCAACTCCTGCACGATCCTCCTGCGGCGAGAATAGACATTGTCCCAGATATACGGCTCGACGATACTCTTGTACCGGGTCTGGAGGATGTATTTGACCTTCTTCAGACCTTTGAGAGGCTGGGTCTTCTGATTGGTGTTCGGAAAGGACTTCGCAAACTCGGTATAGACCTGAAAGTATGCGTCTCCCCAGGGGGCGAAAGGGCCGTGCCAGGGGCGTGGGTTCGAGCAGAAATGCAGCAGGTTGGCGGGCACCTCTCGAAAATGGCTATAGTTCATGAGGAAGGTGGGGAAATTCCACTTCATGGACATCAAATTCTTGTTGCCAGACAATATGATATTCAGAGCGTCCTGATCAAAAAAAGTGAAAGCATTCTTGTTCCGGGCGAGCAGATTTTTGATCTCCGATCGCAAGTCACCGATGATACTCCTCTTGAGTTTCATGACGCCCGAATTGAAATACCGCTCGTGTTTATCTTCACCGATATTTAGAGATCGGAAATATTGTTTGATGCGCTTCGCTATCCGAGTGTTGTCGTTGACGATCAAGGTCATGGCATCGCGGGCCGCCACGAAATCGTGGTGTGCCAGGCCGGGCGCGAACAGGCCCTCGAGGGAGTTGGGCACCTGTGTATCGCCGTCGATATACACCAGGTTCCTGTATTGTGCCGGAAGCGCTTTGTCGAGAAACAGCCGCGCGTAGGCCAGGGGGACGCCCTCAAGTTCAGATTGGGGCATCAGGATGAATTTGATCCCGGAGGCCTCGGAAAGTGTCGCCGCTAGCCTTGTGTTGTCATTCGGCTCATCGAAACACACGATGGCGACATCGGCGCGCGCATGCGGCGTGTTTTTTCTGACCTGCAGGGCACTCAATGTTGCAGGAAACAAATAATTCGAATCGACAGCATAGCAAACGCAATTTTCCTGCATTGCCGCCTCGGCTGATGAACTTAATTATTGGTCAATAATGGCTTATCATGCAGCATTGACGAAATCAAATTAAATATTGAGAATTTTTATAAGTACGAATGCTTGCCGCTTCGGAAATATAACTAGGTTCATTACTAAATATTTCAAAAATCAAAGGGCCCCACCGTAGAGCAAAAAGTCGATTTTTTGATCCTTGGCCAAAATCAATCTCAATAAAAGTGAATTCATATTTACGATGATTTTTCCATGATGAAGACGGCTCTACACAGCTGTTTTAACGATTCGAAATCAGAATTCATGAAATGCGGATGTCTTTTCGAACCCCGTGTTCACGCGCGTGTGAACACGGGGAGGCGCCCTCACCCGATCCGCAGGTAGGTCCGCGGCCCGAGCCGCCGCAGCAGCCGCAACAGATCGGCCCGGGCGAGTGCGACGCAGCCCTCCGTGGGGCGGTAGCCATCCCGGGCGAGGTGCAGGAAGATCGCAGACCCCCGCCCCCTGCGGATCGGCCCGCGATTGTAGTCGAGGTCGATCACCACGTCGTAGAGCCCGTCGTCCCGCCACATCGATTCGGCGCTGACGCCCGGGGCCGGCAGGCGGATCGGGCGGTTGTAGCGGCGGTCCCGGATTTCGTCGCACCAGCCGTCGCCGGGCCGGGTCGCCCGGAGCGGCAGGGTCGTGCGTGGGCGAAGCCCGAGATGGTCGGGGCGGTAGGCACCGCCGCGCACCCGGAACCGTCCGCGGGGCGAGCCGCCATCACCCTCGCGCTTGTCGACGACGATGCCGCCGGCGCCGAGCGCACAGGGAATCACCATGGGTCCGACCAAGAGCTGGCCCCGGGACCGGTTGCCGATCACCGCGCGCACACGGATCTCGCGCACCGTCACGGGGACGCCGTCCTCGGCCCGTCCGCCCGGCCGTCGCCGCATATCCGCCCTCCACCAAGCCGCCCTGCCCCAAGCCGGCTGGCCGGCCTCGATCGGCGCGCCTTATGCCCGATATTCGCGCCCGGACGGATGAAAATTGCGCACAAGGCAATTTCCGGCCACAAAGTGTGCTCTATCCTTGCTCGCAACCCGGGACGTCAGCCGGGACTTGGGAGGAGACCGGTCCCGCGCCAGCGCGGGCGGGGCACCTTCGGAGTCCGGCACGGCGGCCCGGCCACCGCAGCAGACCCGCTCGCCGGGGCGTCCTCCGCCTCGACGGCGCAATGATGCGGACACGAAAGCCTCCGCAGAATCGCTGCGATCGCGTATCGCCACGATCCTGCCGAGAACCGCTAGTCTTGCGTGCTGCCCCCGGGAGGATCGCCCTCCCCAACCGGCGGCCTGTCCTGGGACCCGGACGATGTCGAATGCCTACCGCCTGCTGATCTGCGACGATGACGCGATCCTGCGCGACACCCTAACCGAACAGCTCGATCTCTGCGACGAGTTCACGGTCTTCACCGAGGCGAATGCCGCGGACGCGATCCGGCGGACCGCCACGGAGCGCATCGACCTCGCCGTGATGGATGTCGGCCTGCCCGATCTCGACGGGCGTGAGGCCGTGCGCCGGATGCGCACCGGCGGCTTCCGCGGACCGGTGATCATGCTCACCGCCCAGGATTCCGAGGCCGATCACGTCGAGGGGCTGGAGGCCGGCGCCAACGACTACGTCACCAAGCCGTTCAAGTTCGGCATCCTGCTGGCCCGGATCCGTGCCCACCTGCGCAGCCACGAGGCCTCCGAGGACGCGGTGTTCCAGATCGGCCCCTACACGTTCCGGCCCGGCGCCAAGCTGCTGGTCGGCGAGCGCGGCTCGAAGCTCAAGCTCACCGAGAAGGAGACCGCGATCCTGCGCTTCCTCTATCGGGCGGGCCGGGCCGTGGTGAACCGCGACACGTTGCTGGCAGAGGTCTGGGGCTACAACGCCCACGTCACCACCCACACGCTGGAGACGCATATCTACCGGCTGCGCCAGAAGATCGAGCCCAACCCGGCCACCGCCGCGATCTTGGTGACGGAGGGCGGTGGATACAAGTTGCTGCCCTGACGAAAAGACGTTTACCGTATATGCGACCAATCGGTACGCGTATGCGCAGGGTGGTGAGGCGTTCTTGGGGCTCGACGACGATATCGCGATCCTCGCCGGTGCGCCGCTGTTCGGCTTCCTCGATCGGGATGCCCTGCGCCTGCTGACCTTCGCGGCCGAGCGCCGCGATCTCGCGGATGGCGACCTGCTGTTTGCCCGCGGCGACCCGGCCGATGGCGGCTTCGTGGTGATGTCGGGAACGATCCGGCTCGAGCCCCGGGACGCCCGCGCCGAGCCGGTCCGGGCCGGCCGCTCCGCGCTGATCGGGCAGCTCGCCCTGTTCGTGCGCGGGACGCGCCCGACCGTGGCCCGGGCCGAGAGCGCCACCGCGGTCATGCGCATCACCCCGACGCTGATGCGCCGCGTGCTGGAGGAATTTCCGGAGGCCGCGCAGGCCGTCCACGCGACGCTGGCGGACGACCTCGCGGACTTGGCGGCCGACCTCGATCGGGTGCGCACGCTCCTCGACGTGATCGACGGCATCTCCTCAGGTGACAGCCCCGGTGCCCGCTTGTAAGCACGGACTCCCCGCCACGAGAGTGTTTCGACCTCCATGTCCCAGGCCGGCAAGCCCATTTCTGATCTCGCCCATTCCGATCTCGCCCAGACCATCGAAGCCGCCTGGGAGGACCGCGCCAATATCTCGACCGCCACCAAGGGCGCGGTGCGCGAGGCCGTGGAGGCGGCGCTCGATCTGCTCGATTCCGGCAAGGCCCGGGTCGCCGAGAAGAGCGGCAACCACGATTGGGTGGTCAACCAGTGGCTGAAGAAGGCGGTGCTGCTCTCCTTCCGTCTCAACGACATGGCGACGATCGAGGGCGGCCCCGGCGGCGCGCCCTGGTGGGACAAGGTCGCCTCCAAGTTCGCCGGCTGGGGCGAGGCCGAGTTCCGCGCTGCAGGCTTGCGGGCGGTGCCGGGCTGCTTCGTGCGTCGCGGCTCCTACATCGCGCCCGGCGCCGTGCTGATGCCGAGCTTCGTCAATCTCGGCGCCCATGTCGGCGAGGGCACGATGGTCGACACCTGGGTGACGATCGGCTCCTGCGCGCAGGTGGGGAAGAACTGCCACATCTCCGGCGGCGCCGGCATCGCGGGCGTGCTGGAGCCGCTCCAGGCCAACCCGGTGATCATCGAGGACGATTGCTTCATCGGCGCCCGCGCCGAGGTGGCCGAGGGCGTGATCGTCGGCCAGGGCAGCGTCCTGTCGATGGGCGTCTATATCGGCGCCTCCACCAAGATCGTGGACCGCGCCACCGGTGAGGTGATGTACGGGCGCGTACCGCCCTACTCGGTGGTGGTCTCGGGCACGATGCCCGGCAAGGCCCTGCCGGATGGCTCGCCGGGCCCCGGCCTGTACTGCGCGGTGATCGTCAAGCGCGTCGATGCGGGCACCCGGTCCAAGACCGCCATCAACGAGTTGCTGCGCACCTAAACTGCGCGCCAGGGCTTTGCCCTGGCAACCCACCGAAGGGCGCAGCCCTTTGGGATCCCCGATCGGGTGGATTGCCGGATGGACACGCAGGCGCTGAACCTCACGGTGGTGGGCTGGCCGGTGCCGACGCCCTGCGACGTGATCGGGCAGGGGAAGGCGGCGCTGCTGCTGCCGGCCCTGTCGACCATCTCGGCGCGAGCCGAGATGGAAGGCCTCGCCCGCGCCCTCGGGTCCGACTATCGCTGCCGCATCCCCGACTGGCCGGGCTTCGGCGCCCGGGCGCGGGCGCGGGTGCCCCTGGCTCCCGAA
Source organism: Methylobacterium sp. GC_Met_2 (assembly GCF_026540795.1). Lineage (NCBI taxonomy): Bacteria > Pseudomonadati > Pseudomonadota > Alphaproteobacteria > Hyphomicrobiales > Methylobacteriaceae > Methylobacterium > Methylobacterium sp. GC_Met_2. The sequence continues at coordinate 50,046 of NZ_JALNUM010000024.1, read as the reverse complement.
ACCTTCCACACCTTCCTGGATGCGCTGCTCGAAGCCGCCCCGGGGCCCTACGCCCTCGGGGTCGCGGCCGGTCACGCCGCCGGCTATCTGGTCGCGACGGCGCGCCGCCATCCGAAAGCCTTCGACCGGCTGGTGCTGGTGGCGCCGACCTGGCGCGGGCCGCTGCCCACCGCGATGCCGGGCCGCGCCCACTGGTTCCCGCGGATCCGCCGGGCCGTGGAGGCGCCGCTCCTCGGCGAGGCACTCTACCGGATCAACATCAGCCCGCCGATCATCGGCCGGATGCTGCGCGCCCACGTCTACGCCGACGCCGCCCGGGTGACCCCGGCCCTGATCCGCGAGAAGCACGCCATCACCCGCCAGCGCAACGGCCGGTTCGGCACCGCCGCCTTCGTCACCGGCGGGCTCGACCCGGTGGGCAGCCGCACGGATTTCCTCGACCTGTTCGCGGGCGATCTGCCGCCGACCCTGGTGCTGCGCTCTGAGGGCGCGCCGCGCCGCTCGGGGGCCGAGATGGACGCGCTGATCGCCTCCGGCCGCGTGACCGGCGCCGCGATCCCCGGGGCGCTCAGCCCGCACGAGGAATACCCGGAGGCGGTCGCGGCCGCGATCCGGGCGGCATGAGGGTTATCGTCGAGGGATTCCAAAGGACGTAAGCCCTTTGGTGGGTCGCCAGGGCAAAGCCCTGGTCATCGGGCTTCGCCCGATGGCAGGGTTCCACCCTGCCCCCGGGGATGCTCGGGCGGCAGCGTGATCACGCCGCGATGATAGGGGAACCGGGCGCGCTGGAGCGGGTCGGGCCCCGTGAAGATCAGCCGCGTCCGGAACGCCACCGGGCTGACGCAGATCAGGTAGCTCCGCAAAGCCCGCTCATCAGGGACGAACAGGGCCTTGGTCAGATAGCGATCCCCGGCGCGGACCCAGCTGGGGATCGGCAGGCCCCAGCGCCGGGCCAGATGCTCCCCGACCCCGCCCAGGAAGGCGTCGGCCTCCGGCAGCCCGATCCGGCCGGGCTCCTCCGCGATGAAGGTCGCCTGCCGGGCCGTGTCGCCATCGGCCGCGTAGAAAGCGTCGAGGAAGTCGCGCAGGTGGTGCTCCCAGTCGCCGTCGTCGTGCGCGCGCGCGACCAATGCGGTGAGGTTATGCGGCCTCACGGGTTCGCCCCCACGACGGTTCGGAAGCGGGCGCGCGCCTCCGGCGGCGGTGCCTCGCCGTAGATCGAGCGGTAGAGATGATCGAGGGTCTCGACATCGCCGATGTTCAGGTGGGCCGCCAAGGCCCGCGCGTCGTTCAGATCCCGGTCGCCGCGGTCGAGGCTTTCGAGCGCATGGAGTTTCATCGCCAGCAGATAGGACGGTGTCGCCAGGACCGTCCGGAGACCGGGTGTGCCGCCCGTCGGATAGGTGCCGGCCAGCGCGAACAGGGACTCGTCCTCGTCGAGGGGCGTGAACATGCCGACCGCATCGTTGAGCCAATCCGGCTCGAAGCCCAACCGCTCGGCGACGCGCTGCACCGAAGGGGCGAGGGCGGCTTCGTCGTAGCCGGCCCGGACCACGGCATCGACATCCTCCGTGGACCGGCGCCACGCGAATTGCAGCATCAGAGCCCCGCCGCCGTAGACGGCGAGTTCGACGAACTGCCCATGATCGGCCAAGTCGGAGCCCAGGGCCTCGAAGGCTTCGAGGAGACGGGCGCGGTCGAGCGGTTGAGCCATCGTGCCGGATACCGGTGTCGTTTCAAGAGGGTTCGCGCCTCCCGGCGCCGGGGTCAACATCGGGACACCCGCCCTGGACAGGCGCCGGCACCTGTGCAGGGACTGAACCGGCCGGGCGAGCCGTTCGTTTGGCAGCGGGAGCGGCCCGCCGATTCATCCGAGCCCGCCACGGATCCGATGCCCCGCACCTTGACCCTGCCGACCGCCACCCTGTCGCTTCTGGCCCTGCTCGCCGCCGCGATCCCGGCCTGGGCCGAAGAGGCGCCCCGCCCGGCCCCATCGTCTGCGCCTTCGGCTGCCCCATCACCTGCGCCTTCGGCTCCGCCCTCCCTCGGCGCCGACACGCTCAAGCCCGGCAAGCCGGCGGTGAAGCCCTACCTCGCCGATACGGCGCTGCCGGACGCGGTCCAGATCCTGCCGCCGCCGCCGGCTCACGACGCGCCCCTCGACAAGGCCGACCGGGCGGCCTTTGCCACCACCCGCGCCCTCAAGGGCAGCCCCCGCTGGGAGATCGCCGCCAACGACGTGGCCGAGGGTGCGGCCGCGGTGCTGGAGAACTTCGCCTGCGTGCTCGGGACGCGGATCGACCAGGCCCGGGTGCCGGCGGTGATCAACCTGCTGGAGCGCACCCGCCTCGACCTCGCCCATGCCACCCGGGCCCCGAAGGTGCATTACCGGCGCCTGCGCCCGTTCGTGGGCAACGAGGCGCCGATCTGTGTGCAGCGGACTGAGAAACTCGCCGACAGCTTCAGCTACCCGTCCGGTCACGCCACCCAGGGCTGGGCCTACGCGCTGATCCTGGCCGCCCTGGTACCCGAGAAGGCGACCGCGATCCTGGTGCGCGGGCGGGCCTACGGCGAGAGCCGCGTCGTGTGCGGCGTGCACTGGCTCAGCGACGTGGTGGCGGGGCGCCTCACCGGCACGTCGGTCTTCGCCGCCTTGATGGGCGATCCGAGCTTTCGGGCCGACATGGAGAAGGCCCGCGCCGAACTCCGCACGGCCATGACGAGTGCCGGGACGGGCGCCGGGGCAGCCCCCGATCAGGCCATCTGCACCCGGGAGACAGATGCTCTGCGCGAGCCGCCACTGGAGTTCTAGGCTCGAACGATTCCAGTTTTTAAGTCTTCTAAGTGTGTGATTTACAACACGTATTTGGCTTGATCAACAACCCGTGATCGATCAATCGTGAGCCCAGTGCCGATCCAAAGGCGCTCCAACAGGGTTCTCGATGTCCATGCGTACCGCCCGCCTCGGGCTGCTCCTCGCCTCCACCGCCCTCGCGGGGCCCGCCCTGGCGCAGGACCGGAGCGTGCAGCTCAACGAGATCTCCGTGGAGGCCGTCGGCCCCGGCCCCGCGGTCGCAGCCGGTGCGGGGCTGGGCGGCAACGTGAGCGGCGGCGACGGCGGCACGGCGGCGACCAGCGGCGGGGGCGGAGGCCCGTCCGGCATCACCGGCTACGTCGCCCGGATCAGCCCCACCGCGACCAAGACCAACACGCCGCTGATCGAGACCCCGCAATCGGTCTCGGTCGTCACCCGCGAGCAGCTCAACGACCGCAACGTCCAGAGCTTCAGCGACGCGCTGGCCTACGTGCCGGGGGCGAGCGTCAACGTCTCGGGCTTCGATCCGCGCTTCGATCAGGTCTTCATCCGCGGCTTTGACGTGCTGTCTAACCAGGGCACCTACCGCGACGGCCTGCGCCAGATCGGCAGCGGCTTCATCTTTCCGCGCATCGAGCCCTACGGGCTGGAGGCCGTGACCGTCCTGCGCGGGCCGGCCTCGGGCCTCTACGGGCTGGGTTCACCCGGCGGCATCCTTGACGCGACCTCGAAGCGCCCGGTCTTCGCGCCCTTCGGCGAGGTCTGGTTCCAGAGCGGCAGCTTCGACCGCTTCCAGGGCAACTTCGATATCGGCGGCCCGGTGGAGGGCTCGGACGGCACCATGGCGTACCGGTTGACCGGCGTACGGCGGGAAGCCGGCACCTTCATCGGCCGCGGCACCAACGACGACCAGCTCAACATCGCCCCGGCCTTCACGTGGAAGCCCTCGGCCGACACCACCTTCACCTTCCTGAGCGAGTTCCAGGTCCGGAACACGCCCGCGACCGTGTTCTACTACAACGATCCCGGTTTCCGGGTGACCAAGTACTACAGCGGCGACCCACGCTTCGCGGGTCTCGACCAGACCCAGTACCGGGTCGGCTACGCCTTCGAGCATCGGTTCTCGGAGGATCTGATCTTTCGCCAGAACTTTCGCCACTACGGCGTCTTCCTCAGCGCCAAGTACACCGGGATCGATTCCATCAACGCGGCGCGCACGCTGGGCTCCCGCTCGACCGGCTACATCCGCGAGGGGCTGGTGCAGCAGACGCTGGACAATCAGCTCGAGGCGCACCTTGTCACCGGCCCGGTTACCCACACCCTGGTGGCGGGTGTGGACTATGCCCATTACGGGCTGAGCAACCGCTTTGGGGGCGGCCCGGCGCCCGACCTCGACCTGCTCACCCAGAATTACGGCCGGCAGTTCATCCCGACCCCGACGCTGGGGAGCCCGACCCGGCAGGCGCAGGATCAGATCGGCGTCTACCTGCAGGATCAGGCGCGGTTCGGCGACTTCATCCTGACCCTGAACGGACGCCACGATTGGATCTCCCAGGACAACCGCGCGACGCCGGTCAGCGCGGTCACGCGCCAGGACAACACCGCCTTCACGGGCCGCGTCGGCCTGGGCTACATCCTGGCACCCGGCCTCGTGCCCTATGCTAGCTACGCTACGACCTTCACGCCGCAGGTGGGCACCGACGTGCGCGGGCAGGCCTTCAAGCCAGCGACCGGCGACCAGATCGAGGCCGGCGTGAAGTACCTGATCCCCGGCACCAACATCCAGACGGCGTTCGCGGGCTTCGACATCGAGCAGTCGAGCATTCTGCGGACCGACCCGACCAACATCGCCTTCCAATCCGCCACCGGCGCCGTGCGCTCCCGCGGTTTCGAGGCCGAGGCGACCGCCAACCTCGCGCCGGGCACGAACCTGACCATCGCGTACACGCACCTCGACTTCCGCTTCGTGAACCAGACCTCGTTCACGGGCGCGACGCAGGATGGGAACCGCGTCTCCGGCATCCCGAGCGACACCTACGCGTCGTTCCTCACCTACGCGTTCCCGACCTCCTCGCCCCTGCGCGGCCTGACGATCGGCGGCGGCATCCGCTACATCGGCACGAGCTTTGCGGATGACGACAACACGGTGCGCAACCCCACCGTGACGCTCTACGACGCGCTGGTCGCCTACGATTTCGCGGCGATCGACCCGAAATACCAGGGCCTGCGCGCGCAGATCAACGCCTACAACGTGTTCGACCGGACCTATAACACCTGTGCATTCGGCAACTGCTACCGCGGTGCCCCCGCCACGGTGATCGGCAGCCTGATCTACCGCTGGTAGCGGGCGGGGCAGGGGACACGGGCATGGCAGGCCCCCGCCCCCGGCACTGGAGATCGGCGCGCATTTCGTCCTAAGGCCGGAGCCTCGTCCTCCGGTCTGGACCCGCCATGCTGTCGACTCTTCCGGTCGTCCTGCCGATCTTCGCGCTCGTCTTCGCCGGGTGGCTCGCCCGGCGGATCGGCGTGCTCGGCGCCGCCGCCACCACGGAACTCAACCGCTTCGTGGTCTTCCTGGCCCTGCCGGCGCTGCTGTTCGACGTCACCGCCCACGCCCATTGGGCCGACCTCTGGAAACCCGGCTTCATCGGCGCCTTCGGGCTGAGCAGCCTCGCGGTCTTCGCCTTCACCGTCCTGATCCGGTGCGGGGCCGGGCGGCCGCTCGCCGATTCCGCCCTGGACGGGCTCAATGCCGGCTACGCCAATACCGGCTTCATGGGCTTTCCCCTGGCGCTCGTGGCCTTCGGGCCGGAGGCGCTCGCCCCCACCACGGTGGCGGTGATCCTGACGGTCTGCGCCGTGTTCGCGGTGGCGATCGTGCTGATCGAGATCGGGCTGCGTCGGGCGGATCCGGGGGGCGGGCAGGGGAGTCCCCGCGTTCCGATCTGGCTGGCGGTCGGCCGCTCCCTGGTGCGCAACCCGCTGCTGGTCGCCCCGGCGCTGGGCGCCCTGGTTCCGAACCTCGGCCTCGCCGTGCCGGCGCCGGTGGAGACGTTCTTGAAACTCCTCGGGGGCGCAGCCTCGCCCTGCGCCCTGGTGGCGCTCGGCCTGTTCCTGGCCCAGAGGCGCCGAAGCCGCGGCGGGGCAGGGCGGGACGGGCATGCGCGGATCGCCGCCTTGCTGGTCGGGCTGAAGCTCGCCGTCCATCCGTTGCTGACCTACGGGCTCGGCCGCACCGTGTTCGACCTGCCGCCGCTCCTGCTGCACACCGCCGTGCTGATGGCGGCGCTGCCCACCGGCACAGGGCCGTTCATGCTGGCGGAGTTCTACCGGCGCGAGGCCGACCTGACCGCCACCGTGGTGCTGGTCTCGACCGTGCTGGCAGTGGCGACGGTCTCCGGCTATCTGGCGACACTCTGAAACCGAGCGACCACGGTCCTGCCGCAGTGGAATCGTAATCCGCGCCGCGTAGCTTGGTGGCGCGGCACGCCGTGTCCGCGCTAGAACGATCCGGCGAAGCGGGGCGGAACGACGGCGTGATGGTGGGTTCGGGTGTATCACTCGCGGGGCGGATCGCCCGCTTGACCTGCGTGGCCGGCTTGGGCTTGAGCCTGTCGGCCTGCTTCCGTCCGCTCTATGGACCGACCGCCTCGGGTGAATCGGTCCCGGCGCTGCTAGCCTCCGTGCAGGTCGACGACGTCGCGATGGCGCAGGGCCAGGAGCGGCTCGGCCACTACCTGCGCAGCGAACTGGTGTTCGACCTCGACGGGTCGGGCCAGCCCGCGACAAAGTGCTACCGGCTCAAGCTCTCGGGTTCCGAGATCGTGCAGACCCCGATCGTGTCCTCGACCACCGGCCGCGCCGAGGCCGGCACCCTGGTGGCCAACATCAAGTACAGCCTGGAGGACATGGCGGGCACCAAGGTCTACAGCGAGGGCGTGGCCACCTCGACCGCGACCTATGACCGCTCGGTCCAGCGCTTCGCCAGCCAGCGGGCGGCGCGCGATGCCGAGATCCGGCTCGCCAGCGTGTTGTCCGACCAGATCAAGAGCCGGCTGGCCGCTGTCCTCTCCACCAAGCCGTAACCGGCATGACAGCCGTCAAGGCCGGTGAGATCGAGGGGCTCCTCCGGCGCGGGCCCGATCCGCGCATCCCGGTGATCCTCGTCTACGGGCCCGATACCGGCCTCGTGACCGAACGTGCCCGCAAGCTCGCCGAGGATTTCGTCCCCGATCCGGCCGATCCCTTCGCGCTGGTGCGCATCGATGGCGATGCGCTGGCCTCCGATCCAGGCCGCCTGTGCGACGAGGCCGGCACGATGGGCCTGTTCGGCGGCCGCCGGTCGATCTGGATCCGGCCGGGGAGCCGCAACTACGCGCCGGCCGTCGAAGCGGTGCTGGGGACGCCGGTGGCCGAGGCCCGCATCGTCGTGGAGGCGGGCGACCTCGCCAAGAACAATCCGCTGCGCACCCTGTGCGAGCGCTCCCCCCGGGCGCTGGCGATCCCCTGCTACGCGGATGACGAGCGCACGCTGGCCGACCTGATCGACCGAACCCTTCAGGAGCGCGGCCTGCGGATCGACCGGGCCGCCCGGGAGGTCCTGGCCCGCAGCCTCGGCGGCGACCGCCGGGCGAGCCTGATGGAGATCGAGAAGCTCGCCCTCTACGCCGCCGGGGAGGGCACCGTGACGCTGGATCACGTCGAGGCCATCACCAGCGACGTGGCGGCGAGCGTGCTCAACACGCTGATCGACGCCGCCTTCGACGGGCGCCACGCGGCCGTGGAGCGCGATTACCGGCGGTTCCGGCACGAGGGCCTGGATCCGGGCGTGGTGCTGGGCTCGGCCCTGCGGCACGCCCTGACGCTTCTGACGACCCGGCTGGACAACCCCGACAAGACGCCCGCCATGATGGTGGCGACGTGGCGGGGCCTGCATTTCAAACGCAAGGCCAGCCTGGAGGGGCAGCTCGGCACCTGGGGGCCCAGCACCCTGCGTCAGGCCGCGGTGGCCCTGCAGGGGGCGGTCCTCGCCTGCCGGCGGGCCGAGCCTGAGCTGGCGCATGCGCTCGCCTCCGCGGCGCTGCTGCGGGTCGCGGAAGCAGGGGCGCGGCGGCGGCGGTAGACGTCCAGGTTTCAAAAGGCCGAGGCTTTTTGCGGGTGCAGGGCGGAGCCCTGATGGGTTCGGGCGAAGCCCGATGTCGGGGCTCCGCCCCGACACCCCGCCAAAGGGCTCGCCCTTTGGGATCCCCGACTCCGGTCAGCCGTCCGAGACCTTGAACCTGTTCAGCAGCGCCTGCAGCTCATCCTGGGTCTCGTAGCGGATCCGGATCTCCCCCGAGGTCTCGTCCTTCGGGCGGTACGACACCTCGACGCCCAGTGCCCGCCGGATCCGCAGCTCCAGATCGCGCACCGGCGCGGCGCGCTCGGCCGAGAGACGCGGGCGGCCGGGGCGGGGGATCTCGGACGGCGCGGCCTCGGCCTCGGCCGACGCCAAGGCCTCCACCTGCCGCACCGACAGGCCCTCGGCCACGACCCGGCGGGCCAGACCCTCCGGGTCCTTCACCGACAGCAGGGCGCGGGCATGGCCGGCGGTCAGCTCGCCGGCGGAGAGGCGGTCCTGCACGGCGGGCGGCAGGTTGAGCAACCGCAGGGTGTTGGCGAGATGGCTGCGGCTCTTGCCCAGGATCTCCGCAAGATCCCGCTGCGTGTACGAGAAGTCCTGCATCAGGCGCTCGTAGCCCGAGGCCTCCTCGATCGGGTTGAGGTCGCTGCGCTGGACGTTCTCCAGAATGGCGAATTCCAGCGAGGCGCGGTCGTCGATCTCGACCACCACCACCGGCACCTCGTCGAGCCCGGCCCGCTGGGCCGCCCGCCAGCGCCGCTCGCCGGCCACGATCTCGAACGTGCCCGGCACGTCGCCGATCGGGCGGACCACGATCGGCTGGATCAGGCCGCGCTGGGTGATCGAGGTCGCAAGTTCGGCGAGTTCAACCTCACCGAAGCTGCGCCGCGGGTTGCGCGGGTTGGGCCGCAGGAACTCGATGGCAACCTTGCGCTGCCCCTCGATCTTCGCGGGCGTCGGCGCGGCATCGCTGAAATCGCCGATCAGTGCGGCGAGACCGCGCCCCAGCCGGGGTCTTGCCCCCTCCTCCGCCATGCTTGCCACCCGTCTCACGCTCCACACGCACCCCCGGTTTGGTGGGGGCTCTCTCGTCGCCGTCAGGCCGCCGCCGGAACCCGGCCCTCGCGCTGGATCACCTCCGAGGCGAGGCGCAGATAGGCTTGGCTGCCGGCGCATTTCAGGTCGTACAGCAAGGCCGGCTTGCCGTGCGACGGCGCCTCCGAGATCCGCACGTTGCGCGGGATCACGGTCTCGTAGACCTTGTCGCCCATGAAGCCGCGCACATCCGCCACCACCTGGGCGGAGAGGTTGTTGCGCGGGTCGAACATCGTCAGCACGATGCCTTGAATCGTCAACTTCGGATTGAGGGCGCCGCGCACCTGCTCGACAGTCCGCAGCAGCTGGCTCAGGCCCTCAAGGGCGAAGAACTCGCATTGCAGCGGCACCAGCACGGCATCGGCCGCCGCCAGGGCGTTGATGGTCAGCAGGTTGAGCGAGGGCGGGCAGTCGATCAGCACGTAGCTGATCCGGCTCAGGCTCGGCGCCTGGGTCAGGCTCTTGAGCGTGCCGCGTAAGCGATGCGCCCGGTCGGGCAAGGTGGCGAGTTCCAGCTCCAGCCCCAGGAGATCCATCGTCGAGGGCGCGATCGACAGGCGCGGCACCGCCGTGGGGATCACCGCCTGGGCGAGCGACGCCTCGCCGGCCATGACCTCGTAGGTCGAGACCCGCCGGCTCGCCCGGTCGATCCCGAGGCCCGTGGAGGCGTTGCCCTGGGGGTCGAGATCGATCACCAGCACGTCTTCGCCGATCGCCGCGAGCGCGGTACCGAGGTTGATCGCCGTCGTGGTCTTCCCGACGCCGCCCTTCTGGTTGGCAAGCGCCAGGACGCGCAGAGGTCGACGCACGGAAGACTCCATGGACCGGTCGGCGGGCTCGCCGAGGATGGCTTCGCTCATCGATGACTCGGGGCGGCGAGGGCGGTGACGCGCACGATCCGGGCTTCGGAATCGGTCCGGCTCGGCACGAGGTCGTTAACGACTGTCCACTGCGCGGCAGCCTGGGTCAATTCGGCTTGCGCATCCCGGCCCTTCGGAAACAGACCGGTGGTACCCGTTTTCAACAATGGCTCCGTCCAGGCGAGGAGTTGGGACAGGGGCGCGAGGGCCCGGGCGCAGACGATTTCGGTGGTTCCGACATAGTCGCCGATCACCGCCTCGATCCGCGCGTTGCGCACCCGGACCGGAGCCCCGGTGAGACGGGCCGTCTCGGTCAGGAAGGCGCATTTGCGGGCGTTGCTCTCGACAAGATCCACGCGGATCCCGCGCTCCGCCCCCGCGATGGCGAGGATCAGCCCCGGGATGCCGGCGCCGGAGCCGAGATCGATCCAGGTTTTCGCCTCTGGGGCCAGATCGAGGAGCTGGAGCGCGTCGTCGATATGCCGGCTCCAGACCTCCGTCAGGGTGGCGGGGCCGACGAGATTCTTGATCGGCTGCCAGCGGCGGAGCTGCGCCACGTAGATGTCCAGACGCTCGGCTGTTTCACGTGAAACATCGGAGGCGGCGAGGATGCGGGCGCGGTCGGGATCCGTCATGCCGACGGACGACCCAAACCCACCCAATCGCCCCGGCGGGCATGGGCGGCCAGCAGCGTCAGGGCGGCAGGCGTCACGCCCTCGATCCGTGCCGCCTGCCCCAGCGTGCCGGGCCGCACGGTCTCGAGCTTCGTGCGCATCTCGTTGGAGAGTCCGCTGATCGCCGCGTAGTCCAGACTCGCCGGAAGCCGCACCGCCTCGTCCCGGCGGAAGGCCGCGATGTCGGCGTTCTGCCGGTCGAGATAAACCGCGTAGGTCGCGTCGGTCTTCAGACGGTCAGCGACCAGGGGCGGCACCGTGGCGAGGTCCGGCCAGATCCCCGCAAGATCCCGCCATTCGATCTCCGGATAGGCGAGGAGCTGGAAGGCCGTGCGCCGGATCCCGTCGCGGTTCAGGCTGAGGCCGTGGCCGGCGGCTTGGCTCGGCGTCAACGTCAGGGCGTCGAGCCGGGTCCGGGCCGCGTCGAGCGTCTGCTGGGAGGCCGTGAAATGCGCTGCACGCCGGGAGCCGACACAGGCAAGCTCGATTCCGCGGGGCGTCAGACGCGCATCGGCATTGTCGACCCGCAGGGACAGCCGGTACTCCGAGCGCGAGGTGAACATCCGGTAGGGCTCGCTGACCCCGTGGGTCACGAGGTCGTCGATCATGACGCCGAGGTAGGATTCGGCCCGGTCGAAGGTCGCAGCCTCGAGGCCGCCCACGCGGAGCGCGGCGTTCAGGCCGGCCACCAGACCCTGCCCCGCCGCCTCCTCGTAGCCGGTGGTGCCGTTGATCTGACCAGCCAGGAACAGGCCGGGACACCGCTTCACCTGCAGCCCCGTATCGAGTTCGCGGGGATCGACGTAATCGTACTCGATCGCGTAGCCGGGCCGCAGGATCTCGACGCGCTCCAGGCCCGGGATCAGCCGGACGAGGTCATGCTGCACCGCCTCGGGCAGGGCCATGGAGATGCCGTTCGGGTAGATCGTCGGATCGTCGAGTCCTTCAGGCTCCAGGAAAATCTGGTGGCCCGCGCGGTCACCGAAGCGCACCACCTTGTCCTCGATCGACGGGCAGTAGCGTGGGCCCCGGCTGGCGATGCCGCCGGAATACATCGGCGAGCGGTGCAGGTTGGCGCGGATCAGATCGTGGACGGCTTGCGTCGTCCGGGTGATGCCGCAGCGGATCTGCGGATTGGTGATGCGTTCGGTGAGCGTCGAGAACGGCACAGGATCAGCATCGGCATCCTGCATCTCCAAGGCGGCCCAGTCGATGGTCCGACCGTCGAGGCGCGGAGGCGTCCCCGTCTTGAGGCGGCCAAGGCGCAGGCCGAGGCGGTCGAGGGTCTGGGCCAGCCCGATGGCAGGCGCCTCGCCGACCCGGCCGGCCGGGATCTGGCGCTCGCCAATATGGATCAGGCCCCGCAGGAAGGTGCCGGTGGTCAGCACCACCGCGCCGCAGGCGAGGCTGCGCCCGTCCGCCAGGACAAGGCCGTGGATCTGGCCCGCCGCATCCAGGACCAGATCCTCGCAGGCGCCCGCCACCACGGTCAGGCCCGGGGTCTCGGCGATCGCGGCCTGCATGGCGGCGGCATAGAGCTTCCGGTCGGCCTGGGTCCGGGGCCCGCGCACGGCCGGCCCCTTCCGGCGGTTGAGCAGGCGGAACTGGATGCCGGCCGCATCCGCGACCCGACCCATCAACCCGTCCAGGGCGTCGACCTCGCGCACGAGGTGGCCCTTGCCGAGCCCCCCGATGGCGGGGTTGCACGACATCGCGCCGATCGTGGCCGGATCGTGCGTGACCAGGGCGGTGCGCGCCCCGCAGCGCGCCGCGGCGGCCGCCGCCTCGACGCCGGCATGGCCGCCACCGACGACCGCGACGTCGAACCGGTCGAAGGAGGGGAGGGGCATCGAATCTCGAACTGCGTCTGCGGACGTATCGCCGGATGGTCCCAACGGGAACGATGGCGCCGGGCGTGGTGTCAGCCGGTCTAAAGGCGGGCGGGCGCAACGGTCAACGGGCCGGCGCCGGTTGGCTCCGGCCCACCCAGGCGCCAAACTCCTCGGTGCGGCGCCCGAATACAGTATTTTTGATACTGGCGGGATGCTCTGAAAATGATCAGTATTGATTTACTTTTCATCGGCCGATGAAGAACTGATGAACGCGTCTTGCCAGCCGGATGTTCGCGTGCAAACCTGCCCTGTCCCCGATTCCTAGCTGGGCGTCGGTGTCCGGCAGGCACCCGGGAGACCTCGCTTCGCAGCGTCGCCGTGGTGACGCGCGGTGGGGGAGACAACGATGTCCTCGCTTACGATCGGTCTTGGCGCTGCCTGCTGCGCGGCCGGTGCCGCCGCCCCCTTCCTCGACACCAGCCATCGCAAGGAGGGTGCGTTCGGGCTCGCGGCCTTCGCCCTGCTGTTGACCGGGATGTACCTGAGCCGCGCTTAGCGGTTGATCGCTTCGCAATCCCGGGTTTCCAAAGGGCGTGCCCTTTGGCGGGTGCTCAGGGCGGAGCCCTGAGATCTCCGTCCCTAAGGGGGTTTCCAGGGCTCTGCCCTGGACCCGCGAAAGGTCTCGACCTTTCGAAACCAAGACGGAGGCTCAGCCCGTCATGGCCGTGGCCGTGTAGCCGGCCTTGGTGAGGGCCTCGGCGATCGACAGCGCCTGCACGTCGGTGCGGATCGCCACCCGTCCCGCCGCCCGGTCCACCTGAACTTCGGCCGCGGGGTCGAGGCGCTTCACCGTGCGGGTCACCGCAGCGGCACAGCCGTCGCAGGTCATGCCCTCGACCCGCATCAGCAGGTCGGCGTGCGTCGCATCCATGTGAGCCTCCGTGATCCGTATCGCCGGAATGTCGGAGCCCGGAGCGACCGGTGCAAGCGCGGGCTCAGAACAGCGCCGGCATCCGGAACGCGTAATCGATCCGCAGGCCGAACTGGTACTGGTTCGGGTTGCCGAAGGGCCGGCGCACCAGCGGGCTCGCGCCGGAGGCCCCGAGGATGCGGGTGTAGCCGGCAAAGGCCGAGTAGGCCCACGTCTCGCTCTGCGTGTAGGTCACGCCGCCGAGCACGCCGGCCGAGTAGAAGCTGGCCGGATCGTACGGGGTGACACGGCCGTTGAGCGCGGCCTCGACCGGCGACACCCCAAAATACTTCCGGGCGTAGCTGGCATCGCCCATGTTGAAGCGCGGCCCGATCGAGAACAGGAACTCGTCCACCGGGATCAGGTAGTCGGCCGCCAGGGAGCCCACCGTACCGTGATGCCCGTAGACGCCCTGCCGGGCCTCGACTCGGGTGCGGATGAAGGAGACCGGGTAGAACTCGGCGAACACGCCCGGCTCGACCGCGAAGCGCGCGTCACGGAAGCCGAACAGGTGCCGCCTGTCGTCGCCGTAGTAGCGCCCGGGCACGAATCGCGCAGTCGGACCGATCCGGAAGGTCCCGTTGTCGAAGAGCGACAGGCTGAAGCCGTCGTCCGGCGTCGAGAAGCGGCGCGGCTCGCCGACCTTCCGGATGTCGATCGAGGGATAGAACACCGCCGCGTAGTCGCTGGCCCCGGGGTAGCGCGGGATCGCCTGGATCGAGCCGCTCAGGGTCACGATCCACGTGCTGGGATCGACCATGGTGAAGGTCGGCGTCTGCCGCGGAACATCGGCGGCGAGATCGGCCGCGCGGGACGCGGTCGTGCCGCACGCGGCGAGGAGCGCGCCAACGCCGAGAAGGGCGCGGAGTCGGGATTTACGCGGGGGCACAGACGTCATGGCCACGCTTTATGGCGCGTTTTGCTGACCTGTGCATTTGCAAGGCGCGCAACCCATCCCGGATCGCCACGCAATCAGGCGCGCCGTGACGATTCCGCAACGTTCCAGCGGGCGCGGGCGTCACACCCCACGGAATTAACAGGCTTCCGATCGATGGGCGCCGGCCCACGGCCTTGCCGCGCCGGTCCCTCCGGGCCATTGATCGACGGATTCGATTCGCGCCCGGCGGGGCTTCGCCTGGGACCTTCCCCGGCGACCGGTGCGCGAATCCGGCAGGTGTTCAGACGATGGTCCCGGTCCTCGGCCGGTACGCGGGGCTGTTGACGGCTACCCTTCTCGGGCTCGTCGTGTTCGGGCCGCTCGCCGTGTTCCTGCCGCTCTGGAGTGCCCTGACGCTCGGCGCCGTGTCGGCCGCGGCGTCCGGCCTCGCCCTCACCCGCATCAAGGCCCTGACGGCACGCTGCGAGAAACTGTCGGGCGAAGTCGATCTCCTGTCCCGGCGCCTGCTCAAGGTCGAGACCACCGCGGTCAAGCCGGCGCCTGACTCCGGCGAGGCGGCACTGCGGGCCCAGATCGAGGAGCTGACCGTCGAGTTCGGCCTCCTCTCGGGCATCGTGCGCGACCTCACCACGGTGGTCAGCACGCAGGACGTCGAGATCGCGGGTCTCAATGCCCGGCCCGCACCGGCGCCTCCTGCGCCACCCCTTCCCGCGCCGGCTCCGCGGGAGCCCATCCCCGCGGCCGCTCCGCCCCCCGCGGCCGCTCCGCCCCAGGCGGTGGCCACAGCACGGCGGCCAGCGGTCTTCGAGCCGCCTGCCGTCCAGCCGCCTGCTCCCGAACCGCCGGCCTCGGTGCCGGTCCCGCCGCGACCGATCCCGCCCCGTCCGATCCCGCCGCGGCCGGTGCGGGACCCGGCGAGCGAGGCCGAGATCATCCGGGCCTTCGAGCAGGACGGGTTGGAAATCCACCTGCAGCCGGTGGTCAGTCTGCCCCAGCGCAAGGTCGTGGCCTACGAGGCGCTGGCGCGCCTGCGGATCGGCGATCCAGGCGCCGCGGCTCCGGCCGAGCCGGAGACCTTCCTGCCGGTGCTGGAGCGCTATGGCCGCACCACCGAACTCGACCGCCGCATGCTGCAGCGGGCCGCCCTGGTGGTGCGGCACCTCGCCCGCCGCGGCAGCGACACCCTGCTGACCTACGCGCTTTCGCCGCTCTCGCTGTTCGAGCCCGGCCTGCTGCGCGAACTGGGCCGCGCGGTGGCGGAGGATCCGTCCCTGGCCGGTCTGGTGATCGCCCTGCCGCAGGCGAGCTGGCGGGGCCTCGATGCCGGCCAGCGCGGCCTCCTGATGCCGCTCCGCGGACGGATCGGCTTCAGCCTCGACCGGCCGGACGACCTGCGCTTCGACGCGGTGGATCTCGCCGCCCTCGGCATCGGCCAGGTCCGGGTGCCGGCCGCGATGCTGCTGCGGCCGCAGGCGATTCCGGGCAGCCTGTCGGACCTCGCGGTCGAGGATACGGGGCCGGCCCTGGCGCGGGTCGGGATCCGTCTCGTCGCCACGGGCATCACCGACGAGGCCGACATCCCCGACCTGATCGACCTCGACGTGCCCTTCGCGCAGGGTACGGCCTTCGCGGCGCCGCGCCCGGTGCGGACCGAGGTCCTGACCGCGCCACCCGAGACCCCGGAGCCGCCCACCGAGCCAGGCCCCGAGCGCCGGCCCTTCCGCTCGGTCCTGCGCCGGGCCGTCTGAGCGCGTTCTCCATCGCAACGTCAGGGTTTCGAAAGGGCAAGCCCTTTCGCGGCACCAGGGCAGAGCCCTGGTGCCGGACGTGGTCCGGTGCCGGACGTGGTCCGGTGCCGGGCGAAGCCCGAGCGTCAGGGGCTCCGCGCCCGAACCCCGCCAAAGGGCGGAGCCCTTTGGAAACCCGGACTTACCACGAGATCTGCAGGCGCCCGACCACGGTGTCGACCGAGAACGGCGCGCGCCCGAACGTGTCCGCCTGGGCCTCGCCCGGTCGCACGCGTCCGCGGACGTAGTTGGCGATCAGACGGAGATTGGGCTCGGGATACCAGCTCAGGCCGAGGGTCACGTCCTGCTCCAGCCCGCCGCGGAAGCCCCGGGCGTCGAAGTCGATGGCACTGTAGCGCGCCGCCAGCTCAAACACGCCGATCCCGCCTCGGGAGACCCGCTGGCCGTCCGCCACGGTGACACCCTTGAAGGTCGCGTAGGTGGTGCCCCCCTGGGGCGTGAGCGCGTAGCCGCGCCCCTCGCCGTTCAGCACCCAGGCGGCCTCCACGTAGCCACCCTGGAAGCCGAGACCAGCGGCGGGCCTCCCGGGGCCGCTGAACGGCTGAAGCTCCGCCCGGATGTACTCGGCCTGGAGCAGGACCGGGCCCCGGCGATAGGCGAACTCGGCCCCCAACCGGGTGACACGCGCGGCATCCGGAAGGTCACCGGTATCCACCAGCTGGCGCTCGAACAGGGCCGCGCCCGCCGGGGCCGAGAAGCCGAAGGCGCCGTCGCTCCGGGACCGGCTGCGGTAGCTCGCCGCCAGCCCGAGATGCAGGGTCTCGCGCTCCTCCAGGATCGGCGCGTAAGTGGCGCGGGCCGCCACCGCCACCCCGTCGCCGGAGATGCCATTGCTGGCGGCGTTGCCGAACACGCCGGCCACCGCGGTCCAGGCCTGCCCGTTCCGCCCGACCGCGACGCCGAACCGGCGCTCCGGCACCAGGGCGTTGGCCCCGGAGCGCTCGACGAACAGGGTGTCGTTGTTGCTCTGCAGCCATTCCAGGCTGAGCGGCACCTTCATGTTGCCGAGCGTCACGATCGTGTCCGGCAGCCCCTTCCAGGCCACGAAGGCGTCGTTGATCGGCACCACCGGGTCGCTGAAATCGTACTGGAAGGCGATCACCCAATCCCGGCCGATCGTGAGCGTCGGCTCGATCCACGAACGGCGCACCACGAAATTGTCGGGGAAGGCCTCGGGCCCCTCGGGCCGGCTGAAGCGCGCCCCACCGGCATCGAGATGGAGCCGTCCGCCGATCTGCAGGGTGATGTCCGGCTCGGGAAAGGTGAGGCTCAGGCCCTTCTCGTCGTAGCGCAGGCGCTCGCCGTAGGGTCCCGCCATGCCCTCGATGGCATCGCCGGCGCAGGCAGGGGCCGCGCAGGCAAGGGTGGTGGCCAGGAAGGTCGAGGCCGGGCGTGCTCTGATCACGCCACGAGCAGAGAGCAGGTCAGCTTGGCGCCGCCAATATCATGGGGTTGGATGGCGCGAGAAATCCAACCGGGGTGTCTCGGCGGCCACGGGGTGCGGCGGCGGAGCTCATCGTGGCCGAGCAGCGAAACCCGGTCGACTCTAAAGGAATCATCCGTTTGACGGGTGCTTAGGGCAGAGCCCCGAGAGGGTTTTCGGGGCTCCGCCCTGGACCCGCAAAAGGTCTCGACCTTTCGAAACCATGACGCGATGACGAGGCTCAGACCGCGAGATTATCGATCAGCCGCGTCCGTCCCAGGTAGGCCGCCGCGAGGACGCGGGCCGGCCCCTCGACCCGCTCGACCGGCACCAGGGTCCGGGCATCGCAGATCGTGAGATACTGGACCCGGAAGCCTGCTACCTCCAGGGCCGCCCGTCCGGCGGCGATCCGCCCGGCGACCCCGGTGCCGTTGCGGGAGGCGAAGGCGATGTCGGACAGCACGGCGTGGAGTTTCGGGGCGATGGCGCGCTCCTCGGGCGACAGGTAGCGGTTGCGCGACGACAGGGCGAGGCCGTCGGGCTCACGCAGGGTCGGGACGCCACGGATCTCGACCCCCATGTCCAGATCGGACACCGCCTGCTGGATCACCCGGAGCTGCTGAAAATCCTTCTCGCCGAACAGGGCCGTGTCGGGCCGGACCTGATTCAGAAGCTTGGTCACCACCGTGGCGACCCCGGCGAAGTGGCCGGGCCGGAACGGGCCGCACAGCCCCTCGGACAGACCCGCGACCTCGATCCGCGTGGCGAAGCCCGGCGGGTACATGGTCTCGACCGCGGGCGTCCAGGCGGCGTCGGCCCCCGCCTCGCCCAGCAGGGCGAGATCGGCCTCGAGGTCGCGCGGATAGCGCGAGAAATCCTCGCTGGGGCCGAACTGGGTCGGATTCACGAAGATGCTGACCACCGCGCGGTCACCGGCCCGCCGGGCCTCCGCCACCAGGGCGAGGTGTCCCCGGTGCAGGGCACCCATGGTCGGGACCAGGACGATCCGCTCGCCCGCCGCACGCCATCGGGCCACGCACTGGCGCAGGGCTGCCGGATCGCTGAAGCGCTGGGGAACCGAATCGGGCACGGCACGGGCTCCAGAGGGGCGGGACCGCCCGTCTCAGAAGGTTTCGCAAGAGTGGCCGCCGGTCTTGCGATGAAAACCTGCGACCGGCCAAGGACCTGAGCGGAAGATGCGTCGGCGTGCCAACGCAGCTCTGCTTAGAGCATGATGTCGGGGAGGGGAATTAGCGACAGTAGGGCAGCAGGGAGCGGCCGAAGGGATCATCGACGCCGAGCGGTGGCGTGAACCCGTAATAGCTCGGATGGGCCAGCCCATATTCGGAGCCGACATAGCTCGGATCGTCCGGGGCGTTGGTGGGGACGGGCGCCCGCCGCGGCGTGCAGCCGACCGGCACCGCACGGGTGCGCAGGGCATAAACCGGCGGACGGTCGATCCCATCGCTGCGTGGGAAGAAGCGGAGGCGGGCGGTGACCTCCGCCGCCCCGTAGGCGCCTCGGACGTCGAGATCCGCGGCTGCGCCGGGGCCGGCGAGCAACAAGGCGAATCCAAGCGCCATCGTCCCCCTGCGCCCGATCATCCGCATTCAATCCCCAACGCCATCGCGAGCCG
Source organism: Methylobacterium sp. GC_Met_2 (assembly GCF_026540795.1). Taxonomy (NCBI): domain Bacteria; kingdom Pseudomonadati; phylum Pseudomonadota; class Alphaproteobacteria; order Hyphomicrobiales; family Methylobacteriaceae; genus Methylobacterium; species Methylobacterium sp. GC_Met_2. Next base: position 30,913 of record NZ_JALNUM010000024.1, on the reverse strand, counting down.
GCAGCGTGGTGAAGCAAGGTAAACGGTCGATTACCCGATGGGCAGACATCAGGTCAGCGGCACGACCAGCGCCTGCAGCACCACGACGAGATCCCCCTCGGTCAGCCGGATCTGCAGGCCCCGTCCGCCCCCGTTGACGTGGATCTCGGCACCCGGATCCCCGAGGGAACCGGAATCGATCGCGGTCGGGAATGCGCGCTTCTGGCCGAGCGGGCTGATGCCACCGACATGATACCCGGTCAGCCGCTCGGCATCAGCGGGCTTGAGCATCCCGGCGACCTTGCCCGAGAAGGCGGTCGCCACCCGCTTCATCGAGACCTCCCGGTCGGAGGCAACCAGCAGGCAGACCGGGCGCCGATCGACCGCTGCCATCAGGGTCTTCAGCACGCGGCCGGGCGGGACGCCCAGCGCTTCCGCGGCCTGGAGGCCGATGCGCGTTGCATCGGGATCGTAGTCGTAGGCGTGGAGGCTGTAGCGCAGGCCGGCCTTATCGAGGGCCTGGGTCGCCCGGGTGGTCTTCGGGGCTGATTTGGCCATGACGGTTTCGTGGACTTGGCCTCACGCGGCGACGATCCGCGCAGCGATGAGCTGGCCGATCTCGGCATGGACCGAATCGACCGCTTCGGCGGGCAGGGTGGAGCCGGTGATGTACACGGCCACGGTCACGGGCGCACGGCCCGGCGGCCGCAGGATCGCCACGTCGTTGAACGTGCCGTTGTCGCCGGTGCCGGTCTTGTCGCCGACAGTCCAGTCCTTCGGCAGCCCCGCCCGGAGCCGCTTGAACCCGGTCTGGCTTCCGACCATCCAGTCCTCCAGCCGGGCGCGCGACGGCGGCGCCAGGACGGTGCCGAGGAGGATCCGGCCGAGGGTCGCGCGCATCGACTCCGGTGTGGTGGTGTCGCGGGGATCGCCGGGGATCGCGGTGTTCAGCGTCGGCTCGTCGCGATCGAGACGGGTGACGGGGTCGCCGGTGTTCCGCAGCCAAGCGGTCAGGCCCTCCGGCCCACCGAGGCGTGCGAGGAGGAGGTTGGCCGCCGTGTTGTCGCTCCATTCGAGCGCGGCGGCGCAGAGTTCGGCCACCGAGAGCCGGCCGGCGCCGCCCTGCGTCTCCAGGGCCTTCCGGGTCACGGGCGCGTAGCTCAGGAGAGCGTCCGCCCGATACGACACCGGCGCATCGAGTTGCTCGGATCCGGCATCGATTCGTGCCAGCACCGCAGCCGCGGCCAGGACCTTGAAGGTGCTGCACATCGGGAAACGCGCGTCCGCCCGGTGTTGGAGTAGGATGCGGTCCGCCGATCCGGCCGCGACGCCGATCCTGCCGCCCATACGCCGCTCAAGCGCTTCAAGGTCCGGTTCGGCCGCCGCCATCGCGGGCTGCATCGGCAGGAGCAGCGACGCGGCGAGCAAGGTGCGGCGTGTGGGATGCATCCTGGCCTCCATCGCGGTTCGACGGGTCTGCATGAAGCGGGATCGGCCCAGCCACCGGATGGGGTATAGGGTCTTGGGCTGTTTCACGTGAAACACGCACGGATGACATGAAGAAGGCGAAGCTTGCGCGTCGCGGCTGCCATGACCGAAACCGAAACGCTCTTCGCCCCGGCCAGCGGCTTCGGCCGGGCGGCCGTCGCAGTGATCCGCCTCAGCGGACCAGGGGCTCGAACCGTGCTCACCGATCTGTGCGGAGCCTTGCCGGCGCCACGCAGGCTCTCGCTGCGGACGCTCCGGAATCCCGATGACGGGACTGAGCTCGACCGGGCACTCGTGGTCTGGCTCCCGGGCCCGAACACCTACAGCGGCGACGACATGGCCGAGTTGCACCTCCATGGCGGGCCAGCGGTGCGAATGGGCGTGCTCGCCGTCCTGGCCCGGATGCCGGGATGCCGTGCAGCCGGGCCGGGCGCCTTCACGCGACGCGCGGTCCTCAACGGCCGGATGGATCTGGCCGAGGCCGAAGCCGTCGCCGACCTGATCGACGCGGAAACCGAGGGCCAGAGGCGGCAGGCCCTGCGCCAGCTCGACGGGGCCCTCAGCCGACAGGTCGCGGCGTGGCGCGCCGAGGCGATCGATTGCCTCGCCGCCGCCGAGGCGGCCCTGGATTTCGCCGACGAGGGCGACGTGGACGAGGCCGGGCTCGATGCCACGCTGCTCGGTCGGGCCACCACCCTGCGCGACCAGATCGCCGCAATCCTGCGGGACGGGCACCGGGGCGAGCGGCTGCGGGACGGGTTCACCGTGGTGCTGGCGGGTGCGCCCAATGCCGGGAAGTCGACGTTGCTCAACGCCCTGAGCCGGCGGGACGTCGCGATCGTGTCGGACACGCCCGGCACCACGCGCGACGCGATCGAGGTGCGGCTGGATCTGGCCGGCCTGCCGGTGCTGCTGGTGGATACGGCGGGTCTGCGCGAGACGGCCGAGCCCGTCGAGGCCGAGGGGATCCGGCGGACCCGCGCGCGGATCGAGACCGCCGATCTCGTGCTGGCCCTCGTACCGCCCGGCGGAACGGAACCTGACCTCGCTGACACCACCGATCAGGTCCTGACGGTGCACACCAAGACCGATCTATTAGCCGGCTTTCAAAATCCGCGATCGGACGGCGTTCTGTGGGTTTCCGCCCAGACGGGTGATGGGCTCGATACCCTCCTCGACGCCATCCAGGCGCAGGCCGAGGCCGGCTTGGGGCAGGGCGACGCGCTGATCACCCGGGCGCGCCATCGGGCCGCCTTTGAAGCCTGTACAGCCCATCTCGATCGCCTGATCGCTGGGTCCGACGGCCAGCCGGAACTCGTCGCCGAGGATCTCCGCCTCGCCGTCCGGGCGCTGGGCGAGGTCGCCGGCCATGTCGGGGTCGAGGATGTGCTCGATCGATTATTTGCCGGCTTTTGTATCGGCAAATAGCGGTTGCGTCGCGACTAGCTCGGGATGCGCAGGATCCGCGGACGCCAGATCCCGAGGGCGACGTTGGCAGCCGAGATCGCGAGCAGGACCCACAGCGTCCCACGCTCGCCGGGGAGCGAGACCGCCAAAGCCGCCGGATCGAGCAGGCCGGCCAGCGCCCGTGCGCTCTGTGCGGCCTCCTGCTTCATCGGACCCTGAACGTAGACCAGCCCGCCCTCGAACATCAGGACGCCGGTGGCGAGCTTCAGCCACGCCCAGCCTGCGTTGAGGTAGGCCCGGTTCACCGCCATGGCGATCAGGCCCGACATCAGCGTCACGGCGAGCGAGGGCAGGAACACCCAGGTGGCGACTGCGCCCATCGCGCCGCGCATCGCCGCGTAGCCGGGCAGGGCGCTCGGAGGTGGGGTCAGCGCCAGCATGACCACCAGGGACGCCAGCGCCCCGAGCAGCCCGGCCGAGCCCATCGTGTGGAGGAATTTCAGCAGGCGTCGCACGGCGTCCCGGATCCGGCCGTTTCGCGAAAGCCTAACCGGGGTTGTCCCGCGACGTAAGCGGCGCAGCCGTCGCAGGCTGGCCCATCAGCTCCGCAGGCCCGGCGCCTCCTGGCCGGTGCGGGCCACGTACTCGGTGTAGCCGCCGCCATACTGGTGGATGCCCTCCGGCGTCACCTCCAGCACCCGGTTCGACAGCGCCGCCAGGAAGTGCCGGTCGTGGGAGACGAACAGCATCGTCCCCTCGTAATTGCCGAGCGCCGTGATCAGCATCTCCTTGGTGCCCATGTCGAGGTGGTTGGTCGGCTCGTCGAGCACCAGAAAATTCGGCGGGTCGTAGAGCATCAGCGCCATGACCAGCCGGGCCTTCTCGCCGCCCGACAGCACCCGGCAGCGCTTCTCGACATCGTCGCCCGAGAAGCCGAAGCAGCCGGCGAGCGCCCGCAGCGAGCCCTGGCCGGCCTGCGGAAAGGCCTCCTCCAAGGTCTCGAACACGGTGCGGTCGCCGTCGAGGAGGTCCATGGCGTGCTGGGCGAAGTAGCCGAGCTTGACGCTGCCGCCGATCGTGACCGCCCCGTCGTCGGGCGCGGTGGTGCCGGTCACGAGCTTCAGGAGCGTCGACTTGCCGGCGCCGTTGATGCCCATCACGCACCAGCGCTCGCGGCGGCGCACCGAGAAGTCGAGCCCCTCGTAGATGGTGCGGCTGCCGTAGCGCTTATGCACGCCTTTGAGCATCACGACGTCGTCGCCCGAGCGGGGCGCCGGCTGGAACTCGAACGCCACCGATTGCCGCCGCCGGGGCGGCTCGACCCGCTCGATCTTGTCGAGCTTCTTCACCCGGCTCTGCACCTGAGCGGCGTGGGAGGCCCGGGCCTTGAAGCGCTCGATGAAGGCGATCTCCTTGGCGAGCATCGCCTGCTGGCGCTCGAACTGCGCCTGCTGCTGCGCCTCGTTGAGCTTCCGCTGACCCTCGTAGAACGCGTAATCGCCCGAGAAGGTGGTGAGCGCGCCGCCGTCGATCTCGATCACCTTGTTGACGATGCGGTTCATGAACTCGCGGTCGTGCGAGGTCATCAGCAGAGCGCCGTCATAGGCTTTGAGGAACGATTCGAGCCAGATCAGGCTCTCGAGGTCGAGGTGGTTCGACGGCTCGTCGAGGAGCATCACGTCCGGGCGCATCAGCAGGATGCGGGCGAGCGCCACGCGCATCTTCCAGCCGCCCGAGAGGGCGCCGACATCGCCGTCCATCATCTCCTGGTTGAAGCTCAGGCCGTCCAGCACCTCCCGGGCCCGGCCCTCCAGGGCGTAGCCGTCGAGTTCCTCGAACCGGGCCTGGACCTCGCCGTAGCGCTCGACCAGGGCGTCCATCTCGTCGGCCCGGTCCGGATCGGCCAAAGCCGCGCCGATCTCGGCCAGCTCGGCCGCGACCGTGCTCACCGGCCCGGCCCCGTCCATCACCTCGGTGACGACGCTGCGGCCGGACATCTCGCCGACATCCTGGCTGAAATACCCGATCGTGATGCCCCGGTCGGCCGAGACCTGGCCTTCGTCGGGCTGCTCCTCGCCGATGATCATCCGGAACAGGGTGGTCTTGCCCGCCCCGTTCGGCCCGACGAGCCCGACCTTCTCGCCGCGCTGCAGGGCGGCCGAGGCCTCGATGAACACGAGCTGCCGCCCGTTCTGCTTGGTGATCTTGTCCAGGCGTATCATGGCGGTGGGCGCTGTCCGGCGGAATGCCCTGGCGCTTACGGCATCCGCCTGGGCGGCGCAAAGCGTGATGTCGCAGTGCGGGATAACGCTTGCACCCCATGCAGACCTGGGCGCATGCCGGGACCCGGAACCAGGCTCGACCGTTGCCCTGTGCAACAGTTGCCACGGGCAACATGAGGAACGCGATGCTGTTCGGTTGGTGGAAGACGGGCATGGACATGGCCATGCTGGGCCTGGAGGCGCAGGGGGTGATCGCTCAGCGCATGGTGATGTTCGCCCTCGGCGGTCCGGCCGCCCAGGCCGAGGCGCAACTGATGGTAACCGAGAAGGTCATGGCCGCCGGCGAGGCCGCCATGATGCTCGCCACAGGGGCCTCGAACGGCAAGGTGATCCGCAGCTACCGACGGAAGGTCCAGGCCAATGCAAGGCGACTGAGCCGACCAGCCTAACCCGAAGCCCACATCGTCATCGCGAGCGCAGCGACGCGACCCAGGGCAGCGCGACATCCGTAAGCGTGGCGCCACTCTGGATTGTTTCGCTGCGCTCGCAAAGACAAAGCAACCTCAGTTCCCCGCCGTCCGGAACGTGTCGCACGCCTTGGTCTGGCCGCTCTTGTAGCCGGCAGTAAACCAGCGCTGGCGCTGGGCCGAGGAGCCGTGGGTGAAGGAATCCGGCACCACGTAACCCTGCGAGCGCCGCTGCAGCGCGTCGTCGCCGATCTGCGCGGCGGCGTTCAGGGCCTCGTCGATATCGCCCTGATCCAGTTCGGCGTACTTGTCGTTGGAGTTCTTGGCCCAGACGCCGGCGAGGCAATCGGCCATCAGCTCGATCCGCACCGAGAGGGCATTCGCCTCGGTCTTGCTCGACGCCTGCTGCTGGCGCGCCTGAACCTTACCCAGGATGCCCAGCACGTCCTGCACGTGGTGGCCGACCTCGTGGGCGATCACGTACGCGTAGGCGAAATCACCCTTCACGCCGAACTTCGTGGCCATCTCCTTGAAGAAGCCGGTGTCGAGATAGACCTTCTTGTCGAGCGGGCAGTAGAACGGGCCCATCGCGGCCTGGGCCGAGCCGCAGCCCGAGCGGGTACCGCCGGTGTAGAGCACCAGGGTCGTCGGGGTGTATTGCTTGCCGGTCTGCTGCGGCAGGATCTGGCTCCACACGTCCTCGGTGTTGCCCAGGATCTTTGACGCGAAGCGGCCGCTCTCGTCGGTGGGCGCCTGGCGCCGCTTGGCCTGCGTCTGCGGATCGGCCGGCTGCTCCTGCTGGCTGTGACCGCCGCCGATCCGCTCGGCGCCGCCGATCAGGATCGCCGGGTTGATCCCCGTGAAGTAGCTGACGATCAGCAGCACCACGATGGTGCCGATCCCGAGCCCGCCGGCACCGCCGCCGGGGAAGCCCATGCCGCCACCGCCGCCACCGCCTTCGCCCCGGCGATCCTCGACGTTGTCGGAGCTGCGTAGATCGTCCCAGCGCATGGTCGGGTCCCGCTATCGGTGCTGCGCCGGCCGCCGCGGGCGGGACGCAAGGTGTCGTGCGTCGTCCTGGCCGGACGGCGGCGAACCGCCGGCGGGAACGAAGCTCTAATGGCGGGAGGGGAGAGCCGGTTCCGCTTCCGCGGTCAAGCTGTCCCGTCGATGAGCGCGCGCAGGGCGCGGAAGTCCCGCCACGCCAGCCGCTTCTGCACCGGCTGGCGCAGCAGGAAGGCCGGATGGAGCGTGGCGAGCAGCTTCACCTCGCGATTCGGCAACGTGTACGGGAACAGCCGGCCGCGGGTGCGGAGGATGCCGTCCTTGGAACCGGTGAGCGTCTGGGTCGCGGGCGCGCCCAGGCAGACGATGATATCGGGATCAACCAGCTCGATCTGCCGCTCCACGAAGGGCCGGCACACCGCGACCTCCTGGGGGGTCGGGTTCCGGTTGCCCGGGGGCCGCCAGGGCACGATGTTGCCGATATAGGTGCTGGTCCGGTCGAGGCCGACCGCCTTCATCATCTTGTCGAGGAGCTGGCCCGAGCGACCCATGAACGGCTTGCCGATCCGGTCCTCGTCGGCCCCCGGCGCCTCACCGAGAAACATCACCCGCGCCTCCGGATTGCCGTCGCCGAAGACGAGGTTCTTGGCGGTGAAGCGCAGCGGGCAGGCATCGAAATCCGCCAGGATCCGCTCCAACTCCTCCAGCGACTTGGCTTGGCGCGCCCGGGTGCGGGCGTCGCTCGCGGCCTCGTCGGGCTGGGCGCTGGCGGCCCGACCGAAGGTGCGCGGCGCCACGACGGGCGCCGGGGCGCCGGGGGGTGGCACGAGGCTGTTGGCCACCGCGACGACCGGCGGCTCCACAGCCCGGGCCGTCGCGACCCTGCGCGGGGCGCGCAGGGTCGGTGCGGGCGAGTCCGGCTCGCCGAAGCGGTCGTGCGGCTGCTCGTCGAGCGCCGCGTCGGCCCCGGCCTCCACGTGGAAGTCGAGATAGGCGATCAGGTCGGCTTGCGCGTCGGAGGGGCTCGGCATGGTCCAACCATGTGGGGTCACGGCGGCCTGTGGACAACTTTTGAAACGGGCCGGCCGTCAAGGACTTGCGTGACCGAAGGGCGCAGGGCCGGCGTCCCCGGACACGAATCGTCCAATCCGTCCCCTCCGGTGCGGCAAAGGGAACTTTGCCTTGAGCGTGAGCGTCGGCAACTTGCCTTTCTAGCTTGGAATCGCTTGAGACGGCAGAAGGAACGCCGGCCCGGCGATGAATCGGGTCCTGAAACAAAGAAAAGGAGAGGCGAGGATGGCGCTGCCCGAACGCGAGAGCATGGATTTCGACGTGGTCGTGGTCGGCGCCGGCCCGGCCGGGCTCGCCACCGCGATCCGCCTGAAGCAGCGCGCCGCCGAGATCGGCCAGGAGATCTCCGTCGTTGTCGTCGAGAAGGGCTCGGAGGTCGGCGCCCACATCCTGTCCGGGGCGGTGATCGATCCGATCGGCCTCGACCGGCTGCTGCCCGAGTGGCGCCAGGATCCGGAGCGTCCGCTCAAGACGGAGGTCCAGCGCGACGAGTTCATGATGCTGACCAAGAACAGCGGCATCACCCTGCCGAACGTGTTCTTCCCCAAGCTCATGTCGAACCACGGCAACTTCGTCGGCTCGCTCTCGAACACGTGCAAGTATCTGGGCGCCCAGGCCGAGGCGCTCGGGGTCGAGATCTATCCCGGCTTCCCGGCCTCCGAGGTGCTGTTCGACGCGAACGGCGCCGTGGCGGGCATCGCCACGGGCGATCTCGGCATCGGTAAGTCGGGCGAGCCACGCGACGACTACACAAGCGGCATGGAATTGCGCGGCAAGTACACGGTGTTCGGCGAGGGCGCCCGGGGCAACCTCACCAAGGGGCTGATCCAGCGCTTCTCGCTCAACCGGTACAGCGATCATTTCAAGTACGGGCTCGGCGTGAAGGAGCTCTGGCAGCTCGCCCCCGGCAAGTTCGAGCCGGGGCTGGTGCAGCACACGATGGGCTGGCCGCTGCCCAACAAGGCCGGCGGCGGCTCCTGGCTCTACCATTTCGACGACCATCTGCTCTCGGTCGGCTTCGTCACGCACCTGAACTACGAGAACCCGACCCTGTCGCCGTTCGAGGAGTTCCAACGCTTCAAGACCCACCCGATGATCGCCGAGACGTTCGAGGGCGCCAAGCGCATCGGCTACGGGGCGCGGGCCATCATGGAGGGCGGCTGGCAGTCCGTGCCCAAGCTCGTCTTCCCCGGCGGCTGCCTGGTCGGCTGCTCGGCGGGCTTCGTGAACGTGCCGCGGATCAAGGGCTCGCACAACGCGATCCTGTCCGGCATGCAGGCGGCCGATGCCATCGCGGACGCCCTGAAGGCGGGCCGCGCGGGCGACGAGGTCACCGCCTACGAGGCCGGCTGGCGCGACAGCCCGATCGGGCAGGACCTGAAGGCCGTGCGCAACGTCAAGCCGCTCTGGTCCAAGTACGGCACGCTGGTCGGCGTCGGGCTCGGCGGCCTCGACATGTGGGCGACCACGATCCTCGGCGCCTCGCCGTTCGGCACGCTCAAGCACGGCAAGCCGGATCACGCCTGCCTCAAGCCGCTCTCCGAGGTGACGCCGATCACCTACCCGAAGCCCGACGGCAAGCTGACCTTCGACCGGCTCTCCTCGGTCTACCTGTCGAACACCAACCACGAGGAGGACCAGCCGCCCCACCTCAAGGTCCGCGATCTGGAGCTGCAGAAGCGCTCCGAGCACGATGTCTACGGCGGCCCCTCGTCCCGCTACTGCCCGGCGGGCGTCTACGAGTGGGTGGCGGATGCCGCCGCGAGCGACGGTGTGCGCTACCAGATCAACGCGCAGAACTGCGTCCACTGCAAGACCTGCGATATCAAGGACCCGAACCAGAACATCGACTGGGTGACGCCGGAGGGGCCGGGCGGGCCGAATTATCCGAACATGTGAGGGAGCCACTGGTCTGGACAATCCGGACAATCCGCATGAAAATGCGCGGATCTGGAGGGTTGCCCCGATGGCACGGGATTTTGCGGCCGAGCGGGACGGACTCGATATCCGGTCCGATGACGTGCTGGCCGTGCTTCGGAGGCGCAATCCAGGGGCGAAGCCGGAATCGTTGAGGCATGCGGCGGGCCTGATGGCTGCCGTCGGCCGGGCCGTGGAGCAGGGCGATGCAGTCCGGGCCATGCACGTGGTCCTGAACTATCTGAAGGTTGATGGACCTGCCCCGGCCGAACCCGACGCTGCGGCGGCGCGGGCGCTCACCCTGAACCCACGGGGCGCAGTCGAAGTGAGCCACGGCGCTCCGGCGGGCGAAACGATCGATCGCCGGGACGGACTGAAGCGGCTCGCGGCCAGCGCGTTTCCGGTGACGCTGGAAGAATGGGCCGGCCCCCTGGCCGGCTCGAGCGAACTTGCGGCCCGTCTCGGGATCGCGCGATCCACCTTGCAGGACTGGCGGCGCAGCGGGGCGGTGGTCGGATTGCTGAAGGGAACACGCAAGCACCTGTTCCCCCTCGCCCAGTTCGTCGATGGCCATCCAGTTGAAGGGCTCGCGCCGGTACTGGCGATCATCGGGGATCCGCGCACCACCTGGCTTTGGCTAACCGAACCCTATGCGCGCGGCGGATCGCCGCTCGAAGACCTGAAGCGGGGACGAGTCGCCCCCGTCATCGATGCGGCTCGCGATGACTTCGCGTGAGCTGAGGCTCGATCACGCGGTTCTCGCCAGCCTCGCCGTCGCCTTCCAGCCCCTCGGCTATTACCGCGTCACACCGCTGGCCTATCGATCCACCCCCCTCGGCATGGGGTTCGGCCGGTCACGTTTTTCCAGTCCCGACGACAGCTTCAAAATCCTCTACCTTGCTGTGGACCTGACGACGGGTGTCGCCGAGACGCTGATCCGGGATCGCTTCGAGAATCGGCGCCGGCGCCGCATCGGCGCGGCGGAGATCGCGCGCTGGGGCGTCACGCGGGTGAGCGCGTCCCGGCCGCTAACCGTGATCGACCTGCGTACCACCGGCCTGCTCCGCCTCGGCATCTCCACGGATGCCGGCCGCGCCAAGGCCCATCGCTACGGCCCGCGTCTCAGTCGCGCGATCCACGCGACGAGCGATGCCGACGGCATCCTGTACGGCTCGCGCCTAACCGGCGCGGTTTGCTGCACTGTCTACGACCGGGCGGTCGCGACGCTGGCGGCGGAGCCTGTCAACGAGCTCCTCCAGGAGGCCACCCTGGCGGCCGTACTCGGCAATCTGGCTGTCGAACTGGTGATGTCCGCCTGAAGCCCGACGTCCGGACCGCGCCATCCTTTCGCCTTGCGGGGCTGGCGGGATGGGTTCAGTGTCCCCGGCGATTTTTCGGGGATAACCCGCCATTCTCGCGCCCGGCCCCTTGGCGGCCCGGCGCCCAGGAGCCGCGACCGGTTCATGATGACATCCCGCGCCCGCCGGAGCGTCTCGGCGCTCGCCCTGCTGCTGGCCGCAGGTCTGCCGCAGACCGTGCTTGCCGCGCAGCCGAAGGAATCGACCCCGATCCTCGACTACGAACCCGCGGATTCGCTGGAGGGCAACTTCCTCTCCGCCTACATCGCGGGCGCCGCCCGGGACACGACGGCGGCCGCGACCTTCTACCGCGAGGCCGTGAAGGCCGACCCGCGCAACGCCGAACTCGTCGAGCGCGCCTTCATCTCGCTCTTGGCCGACGGCGCCCTGCCGGACGCGTTCCGGGCGGCCGAGAAGCTGATCGCCCGCGATCCGACCAACGGGCTCGCCAACCTCTCGTTGGGGGTGCGCCAGATCAAGGCCGGCCAGTGGGCCGCCGCCCGCCAGAATTTTTCGCGCAGCGGCCGCGGGGCCGCCACGGACCTGACGGCGACACTGCTCACCGCCTGGTCGTATGCCGGCGCGGGTGACGGCAAGAAGGCGCTGGAGACGGTCAACAAGCTTCGGGGCGAGCGCTACTACAACACCTTCCGCGACTACCATGCCGGCCTGATCGCCTCGGTGACCGGCGACAATGCCGAAGCCGAGCGGCGCCTCAAGGCCGCCTACGAGGCCGACCGCAACACCCTGCGCATCGTCGACGCCTATGCCCGGATCGAGGCGAGCCTCGGCCGCACCGATCTGGCGATCCAGGCCTATTCGGACTTCGACCAGCTCTCGCCGCGCCACCCGCTGGTGCGCGACGCCCTCGACAAGCTCAAGGAGGGCAAGCCGCTGACGCGGCTGATCACCACCGCCCAGGAAGGCGCCGCCGAGGTGCTGTACGGGCTGGGCTCGGCGGGCTCGACGCAGGGCGACGAATTGCCCGCCGTGATCTACCTGCGGCTCGCCCTCTACCTCGCCCCCGACCACGCGCTCGCGCGGCTGACGCTGGCCGACACGCTCGACCGGATGAAGCAGCCCGAGCGCGCCAACGAGGCCTACGCGCAGATCCCCGCGACCTCCCCGCTCAAGCTCAACGCCGACATCCAGGTCGGCCTGAACCTGGAGCAGATGGGCAAGGGCGACGAGGCGCTGGAGCACCTCGACGCCACCATGAAGGCGCATCCCGACGACATCGACGTGATCACCGCGCTCGGCAACGTCCAGCGCGCGCGCAAGAAGTACGAGGAGGCGGCCGCCACCTACACCCGCGCCATCGACCTGATCGGCAACCGGCCGCAATCGAACTACTGGACGACCTACTATTTCCGCGGCACCGCCTACGAGCGGGCCAAGCAATGGCCGAAGGCCGAAGCCGACCTGAAGAAAGCCCTCGCCCTGGTCCCGCCCAACCAGCCGGCCGCCAAGGCGCAGGTGATGAACTACCTCGGCTATTCCTGGGTCGATCAGAACACCAATATCGACGAGGCGTTCAAGCTGTTGCAGCAGGCGGTCGAGGCCAGCCCGCGGGACGGCATGATCGTCGACAGCCTCGGCTGGGCCTATTACCGCCTCGGCCGCTGGGACGATGCGGTGCGCGAGCTGGAGAAGGCGGTCGAGCTGAAGCCGGGCGACCCGACCATCAACGACCATCTGGGCGACGCCTACTGGCGCGCGGGCCGGCGGCTGGAGGGCAAGTTCCAGTGGCAGCACGCCAAGGACCTCAACCCCGAGCCGGACGACCTCACGCAGATCAACGCGAAGCTGAAGGACGGCCTGCCCGAGATCGAGAAGCCGACCGCCACGGCCGAGACCGTGCCGGCCCCGGTTGCCGCCCCGCACAACGCCGAAAACCCGGAACTGCCCAAGGGGGCTCCGCAGCCGCACGAGGCGCCGGGCGCCGCCGACAAGGCCAAGAAGTCGGGGGGCTGAGCGGACTTCCACCGGAGCCCGTCATCGCGAGCGCAGCGAAGCGACCCAGGGCGGCGCGACGTCCGGCAGCGTGGCGCTGCTGGATTGCTTCGCTCCACGCGCAAGGACGACGGCGGATCGGGGCTTCCGGTCCGAAGTCTTGCGGGGCCGCACGCCGAGCGCGGGGGGGATCCCCGCCGGATCGACAAGACTATTTTGTCCACGACCTCATAAAAATCGACGCGCATTTCCCGCCCGTTTGACGCACACTGCGCAGCCGTTCGCGGGCGGCTGCCCGCATGAGCGGACATCCGCACGGCAAGAGCCGGCGGTCGGGCGCCGTGCCCGCGATTCAGGGAGGGAACGCCCATGCCGTCAGACATCGAGATCGCCCGCGCCGCGACCCTGAAGCCGATCGCGCAGGTCGCGGAGAAGCTCGGCATCCCGGATGACGCGCTCCACAATTACGGCAAGCACATCGCCAAGATCGATCACGGCTACATCGCCGGGCTGGAGAGCCGGAAATCCGGCAAGCTCGTGCTGGTCACCGCGATCTCGCCGACGCCCGCGGGCGAGGGCAAGACCACCACCACGGTGGGCCTGGGCGACGCCCTGAACCGCATCGGTGCCAAGACCATGATCTGCCTGCGCGAGCCGTCCCTCGGGCCGTGCTTCGGCATGAAGGGCGGGGCGGCCGGCGGCGGCAAGGCCCAGGTCGTGCCGATGGAGCAGATCAACCTACACTTCACCGGCGACTTCCACGCCATCACGGCGGCCCACAGCCTCGCGGCCGCGCTGATCGACAACCACGTCTATTGGGCGAACGAGCTCAACATCGACGTGCGCCGCATCCACTGGCGCCGCGTGGTCGACATGAACGACCGGGCGCTCCGCCAGATCACCCAGTCGCTCGGCGGTGTCGCCAACGGTTTTCCGCGGGAGGACGGGTTCGACATCACGGTGGCCTCCGAGGTGATGGCGGTGTTCTGCCTGGCGCGTGACCTCGCCGATCTGGAGGAGCGCCTGGGCCGGATCGTCATCGCCGAGACCCGGGACCGCAAGCTCGTCACCCTCAAGGACGTGAAGGCCACCGGCGCCATGACGGTGCTGCTGAAGGACGCCCTGCAGCCGAACCTCGTGCAGACGCTTGAGGGCAACCCGGCGCTGATCCATGGCGGCCCCTTCGCCAACATCGCGCATGGCTGCAACTCGGTGATCGCCACCCGGGCCGGCCTGCGGCTCGCCGACTACACGGTGACGGAAGCCGGCTTCGGCGCCGATCTGGGTGCTGAGAAGTTCCTGGACATCAAGTGCCGACAGGCGGGGCTGACCCCGTCGGCGGTCGTGGTGGTGGCGACCGTCCGCGCCCTCAAGATGCATGGCGGCGTCGACAAGAAAAACCTTGGGGCGGAAAACATCGACGCCCTGGAGAAGGGCTTTGCGAATCTCGCCCGGCACGTCACCAACCTGCGCGGCTTCGGCCTGCCGGTCGTGGTCGGCGTCAACCACTTCTACGCCGACACCGACGCCGAGCACGCCAAGCTCAAGGCGCTGTGCCGCGAGCGGCTCGATGTCGAGGCGATCACCTGCCGCCACTGGGCGGAGGGCGGGGCCGGTGCCGAGGAACTCGCCCACGCCGTGGTGAAGCTCAGCCAGGCCGAGCCGGCACCGATCCGCCACGCCTACGAGACCGAGGCGCCGCTCGCCGATAAGATCCGGTCCATCGCCACCAAACTCTACGGCGCCGCCGACATCCAGATCGAATCCAAGGCTCAGGCCAAGCTCGCCGCCTTCGAGAAGGACGGCTACGGGAACCTGCCGATCTGCATGGCCAAGACCCAGTACTCGTTCTCCACCGATCCGACCCTGATGGGCGCCCCCGAGGGCCACATCGTCGGCGTGCGCGACGTCCGGCTCTCGGCCGGAGCCGGCTTCGTGGTGGCGATCTGCGGAGAGATCATGACCATGCCGGGCCTGCCCCGGGTGCCCGCGGCCGACACGATCCGGCTGGACGCCAACGGGCAGATCGACGGGCTGTTCTGAGAATCGCGCGCGGCCTTCACCAAGGTTGGCTCAAGGCCGCGCGGGACCATCCCCGGATTTCAGCGAATCAATCAGCAGGGCTCTGCCCTGAACCCGCAAAAGGTCGCAGACCCAGCCCTTTTAAGGTGTTTTCGGCCCTGTGGGATACCGACCGGACGCGCTCTCCTCCCCCTTGCGGGGAGGAGTTGGAGGTGGGGGTGGCTCAGGATCGAGCGCTGCGGTGCCTTCTGCACCACCCCCACCCCTGACCCCTCCCCGCAAGGGGGAGGGGAAATACGCTTGCTCTATCGATGATTGAGAAGGGCCATAGGTGGGATACCTGCGCCTAGCCCAAACACCTTAAAAGGGCTGGTCGCAGACCTTTTGAAACCAAGACTTTAGGCGCCCCCGAACAGCGCCACCGCCAGCCGCGAATGGTCCTCGCGCAGGCGACCCACATCGACTCCCACGGGCTGCCCGTCGATCACCCGCCAGCGCCCCGCCACCATCACCCGGTCGGCCCGGGTCGCGCCGCACAGCACCAGCGCCGCCAGCGGGTCGTGGGCACCCGAGAAGCGCAGCTCGTCCAGGGTGAACAGCGCAAGATCCGCCTCCCGCCCCGGCTCGATCCGTCCGATATCGGAGCGACCGAGGCAGGCGGCCGAGCCCTCCGTGGCCCAGCGGAGGGCGTCGAGATGCGTCACCGCCTCCGCGCCATAAGTGAGCCGGCTCAGCATCACCGCGTGGCGCACGCCCTCCATCAGATTCGAGCTGTCGTTCGAAGCCGAGCCGTCGACTCCGAGACCGACGGGGGAGCCCGCCGCCTCCAACTCGCAGGTGCGGCAGTGGCCGGACGCAAGCGTCATGTTGGAGGTCGGGCAGTGGCATACGCCGACCCCGGCCTTGCCCAGCCGGGCCACCTCCGCATCGTTGAAATGGATGCCGTGGGCCAGCCAGACCCGGTCGTTCAGCCAGCCGACCTCCTCCAGATACTCAACAGGGCGGCACTGGAACATCGATTGGCAGTAGGCATCCTCGTCGAGCGTCTCGCCGAGATGGGTGTGCAGGCGGCAGCCGTGGCGGGCGGCCAGATCCGCGCTCTCGCGCATCAGGCGCTGGGTCACCGCGAAGGGCGAGCAGGGGGCGAGACCGATCTGCACCATCGCGCCGGGGGCGGGATCGTGGAACAGGTTCAGCACCCGCTCGCTGTCGGAGAGGATCGTGTCGTCGTCCTGCGTCAGCGCCTGAGGCGGCAGGCCGCCTTCGCGGTCGGACAGGCTCATCGAGCCGCGGGTGATGAAGGCGCGGATCCCGAGATTGCGGGCCTCGTCGACCTGGACATCGACCGAATCCTCCAGACCCTTCGGAAACAGGTAGTGGTGGTCGCCCGCCGTGGTGCAGCCCGAGAGCAGCAGCTCGGTATAGGCGACGCGGGTGGCCAGCCGGAACGCCTCCGGGGTGATCCGCCCCCAGATCGTGTAAAGCGCCTTCAGCCAGGGGAAGAGCGGCTTGTTGATCGCGATCGGATGCGCACGGGTCAGTGTCTGGAAGGCGTGGTGGTGGGTGTTGATCAGCCCGGGGATCACCACGTGGCGCGACGCCTCGAAGGTCTCGTCCACCGGGGCCGCCGGCCGGGCACCGGCCGCCACGAGCTCGACGATCCGGCTGCCCGCGACGACGATCCCGCCCTCAGCCCCTGCGGCCAGGATGGCGAGCGGATTGCGGATCCACAGGCGGCTTGGTGCCGCTCCAGCTTCGTGCGCCATGTGTCCGACCGATCCTGTTGCCCCGACAGCCCTGCGTAGCGGAGCCGACGGAGTGCGGGCAACACCGCAATCGCCGCGCTGCGCTACCGGATACCCGCCCCGGGGGCCCAGGATTGTCCGCGCATTTCCGAACGCGTCCCCGCCTCCGGATCCCGGCTCCGGTAAGACTCGGCCGTCTGAACGTGCTGCGGGCCGCCGCCCGGCGGCACCGCCACGCCGCGTTGCCCGAGCCAAGCCTCCATCTCGGCGATCTCCCGCTGCTGCTCGACGATCACCGCCTCGGCAAGCTGCCGGGTCCAGGGGTCCTTGGCGTGCGCCAGGGCGACCTGTCCCATCGCGATCGCGCCCCGGTGATGCGGGATCATCTGAAGGCGGAAATCGACATCCGGATCTCCGGTATAGGGGACCGTCATGTCGTGCATCATCTGGCCGTGCGCTGCCTTGAAGCCCCGGGTCGCCGGCGTGTCGGCCTCGGCACCGGTTCGGGCCGCGGGTTGCGCGTGACCATGCATATGGGACGGTGAACCTTCAGCGACGGCGGACCCCGCCGTCAGAAGCAGACCCAGTACCCATCCCACGCGTCGCATATCGGTCTCCGCTGCCGCCGCGACGGCATTCGTTGCAGCGGCCCGGCAGGTTACCATGAGGGAACGGGCAAGGCAGCGCCGGCGTCCAGGGTTGACGGGCTCGGGCCGCCTTGAGAAACGTCATGGGGACTGACCTATCACCCGTTGGGAGCGGCCGCGCCGTGACACGGACAGCCCCGCGCCAAGACGTCTTCATGGAATCGTCTGTGGAGACCTTCGCGGCGAAACCCGTCCCGGGCGCCGCGCCGGCCGCCCTGGGCAGCGACGACCTGATCGAACTGCTGTTCTTCGCCTATCGCGACTTCGTGGGGGATCCCGACCGGATCCTGTCGGCCTACGGCTTCGGCCGGGCGCACCACCGGGTGCTGCACTTCGCCGACCGCTATCCCGGCCTGACCATCGCCGAACTTCTCGACATCCTGCGGATCACCAAGCAGAGCCTCAACCGGGTGCTGAAGGACCTGATCGGCCAGGGCTACGTCGTGCAGAAGCCCGGCGCGAGCGACCGGCGCCAGCGCCTCCTGTACTGCACGGCCTCGGGGGCAGAACTCGCGGCCGACCTGACCCGCGTCCAGGCGCGCCGCCTCGCCCGGGCGCTGGCCGCGCCGGATGCCCGGGGCTCGCCGGAGGACTTTCTGATGGCGATGATCGAGCCCGAGGACCGGCCGGCGGTCCAACGCCTGATGGCGCGGCGCGGAACCTCCGGGGGCGGCGCATGAGCCATCCCGTCCGGGCCGACCTGCCCGACGAGGCCCCGCACGTCCTCGTGGTCGATGACGACCGCCGCCTGCGCGAGTTGCTCACCCGCTACCTGACCGACCAGGGGTTCCGGGTCACCGCGGCGGCGAGTGCCGCCGAGGCCCGGGCGCGGGCGCAGAGCGTGGTGTTCGACGCCATGGTGCTCGACGTGATGATGCCGGGCGAGAACGGCTTCGAATACGCCCGCAGCGTGCGCGAGACATCCCGGGTGCCGATCCTGATGCTGACGGCCCGCTCCAACCCGAACGACCGGGTGATGGGCCTGGAAATCGGCGCGGACGATTACCTGCCCAAACCCTTCGAGCCGCGCGAGCTGACGCTGCGCCTCAGCAACATCATCAAGCGCAGCCCGCGTCCCCGCGCGGCGGCGGCCGAGACGGTGACCTTCGGGCCCTTCGCATTCCGGATCGACCGCGGCGAGCTGCGCCGGGACGACGAGATGATCCGCATCACCGAGCGTGAGCGGGAGATCCTGACCATCCTGGCAGCGGCCAGCGGCGCCAACGTGGAGCGCGAGCAACTCGCCGGGAGTGGCGGCGCCGCGGCGGAGCGCACGGTCGACGTGCAGATCAACCGCCTGCGCCGCAAGACCGAGGTCGATCCCGCCAACCCGGTCTTCCTGCAGACGGTGCGGGGGGTCGGCTACCGGCTCGCGGTGGATTGAGGCCGGGCCGCGTCCGGTCGGCCGACCCATCGCAGCGGACAATCGCTGCGGGGATCGATCACGAACCTGATCGGACGCGATCGAGGTGCATCCCGTAACACGCCCATCAGCCTGTCCGATCTCGGTCCGTCGGGTCTTCTATGCTTGGAGCCGATCTGCCGCTTCAACCGGCGTAAGCTTACGAAGAAGATCCTCGAACGGCATCGGCTTGGCGATGAAATAGCCCTGCATGTAGCGGCAGCCCTGCCGACGGGCGGCGTCCTGCTGCTCGGCGGTCTCGATGCCCTCGGCTATTCCTTCGAGGCCGAGGTTCCGGCAGAGATCCAGGATGGTGGAGACGAGGCTACAGCCCAGATCCGTGTCGATGCCGGCCATGAAGCTGCGGTCGATCTTGATCTTGTCCAGCGGCAGGCTGTGGACGTAGCCCAGGCTGGAATATCCCGTGCCGAAATCGTCCAGGGCGACCGCGATGCCCAGAGCTCGCAGCATGCGAATGGCCGCCTTGGCCTGATCGAAGTCGCGCATCAGCGCCGTTTCCGTCAGCTCCAGCGTCAACCGATGCGGATCGAAGCCGCTCGCGCGCACGGCGGCCAGGATTGCCAACACGGTGTCGGGTGAGGTCAGGTCTTGGGCCGACAGATTGAAGGACAGGCCGATCCCCGGCGGCAGCCGGGTGCCGTCGGCGAGCGCCTTGCGCAGGAGCAGGAGCGTCATGTCGTGGATGAGGCCGCACCGCTCCGCCGCGGCGATGAACCGGTCCGGGGACACGCGTCCGAGCTGCGGGCTGGTCCAGCGCGCGAGCCCCTCCACGAGGGCAATCTTGCCCGTGTCCGTATCGAGGATCGGTTGGTAGTACAGCGTCATCTCGGCGGAGAGGTCCGCCGTGCGCAGGGCGGTCTCCACGATCTGCTCCGCCCGGATGGCGTCCTCGTGCTCCTGTGAGAACAGGATCGTCTTGCCGCGACGATGCTCCTTCGAATGGTAGAGCGCGTAATCGGCGCGGTCGAACAGCGCATCCGCGTCGCGCCCGGCCCGGGGATACTTGGCCAGACCACCCGAGCAACCCGTGACGACCTGGATGTTGCCGAAGCGGATCGGCTTCGCCAGCGCGGCGCAGATGGCATCGCAGAACGCGATGATCTCCTCGGGCGGTCCAGGGTTCCGGACGAGGATGCCGAACTCGTCCCCGCCCAGGCGCGAGACGGTGACGTTCTCGTTGGCGAAGGCCGCCAGTCGCGGGCCGATCACAGCCAGAACCCGATCGCCGACCACGTGTCCGTAGGTGTCGTTGACCGGCTTGAAACGGTCGAGGTCGAAGATCGCCAGGGCGAAACGTGCGTCGTTCCCCGCCGAGGCCTGGATGAGCTCGCCGAGTTTCTGGAAGAAATAGCGTCGGTTGGGCAGCTCGGTGAGACTGTCCGTATGGGCGAGGCGCGCATTCTCGTCCGAGAGCCGGTCAGCCTCGGCCTGCGACGCGACCAACTGGACGAAGGCCCGGAAATTGTTGGCGAGGACACGCATCATCACCACGGTCACGAAAGCGGTGTTGACGGCGATCGCCAGGAACACGTGGTTCTGACTGGTGATGCAGCAGAACAGAAAGACACCCATCACGATGCCGGTCACGAGAAAGGCCGCGACCGGCAGGTGGGTGAGACAGAAGATGCAGGCGATCACCGTGATCGCCACGAAGATCGCCACATGGCCCTGCTCATAGGGGCCGCCGTAGCCGTTCAAGATCATCGCCCAACTGACGAACGCGACTGAAAAGACCGCCGTCAGAGCCGTCGTTCGACGAAGTTGGATAGCAGCCTGGTCCTGGCTCATCTCATCGACGCGCATGCGCCACCACCGGACCGCGCGCAGCACGCAAACGGTGACCAAAACACCGGGAAATCCGAGAGTCAGAAGGACTGGTGCCAATGGATAATGCGTTACAGCGAGCGCACAACTATTAACAGACAGCAGGACATAAAGGGTTGGGATGTGCTTCCGCAGCTCCGTCAGCTGGCTAATGCATGTGGGATCTTTGGCGTGATGGATCCGCACCAGATTTAGCATTCTATGATCATGCCCAGATACGATCGCGCGCGGTCTTTTTGTTCGACTGTTGATCGTAGAATGGAATCATTAAAGGCATCTTTCGAATATCTTCGTTTCACCCACCTACAGTTATATCTGATTTTATGTGTACTATCAGACAGTCGATTTCCACGGAATGGCACTGTGGCGACTGCGCCCGAACGGAAGACTAAAGTCGGACTGCAACGCAAAACGATCTGAAATGACGGTTCGTCAATGACTGCAATCGGGACGCGTTGGCGACCTTCCGTATGCCCGGCATGGGTCGCAAGAACGTCGCTGACGCACGACCCCATCGGGTTCAGACAACAAAGGATTAGCGCCGCGGGGGCGTCACACCGCGCGGGGCTCGTCGGGCTTCAGCTTGAGCGCCTTGGCGATCCGGGTTGACAGGCCGCCCACCAGGGACACAGCGGCCTGCGGGCCGGCCAGGCCGCGCACCGCCTCGATCGCCGCCTCGGCATCGGGTTTCATCACCGCGTAGACCAACGGGCGCGCCGCCTTGCGGGGGCGCTCTGGCGTCACGGCGACGAGGAAGGTGTTGTAGCGTCTCCGAACGCGACCGGGCATGCTGCGGGATGTGGCATGTCGGCTAAGCATCGCCAAGGCCTGCAAGCGCTGAACGTCGGAGCCGGCGCGGGATGCGTCGCGAGTGGCGACGATAATCCCTGACCTCCGCCTCAGATCAAGGCGAGATCGATATCGGGCAACGGCAATCCGTCGAACCGGGCGCGCCAGAACTCGCCGGGCGCGAGCGGCAATGCATCGGTGAGGGTGCCGGTGGTGATGATCTCGTGCGCTGCGAGAGGCGGCGCTGCCGGATCGTTAGCCAGCACATCGACAAGATGGCCGAGGGCGGCGAGGGGCCCTGCGCCCATCACGTTCCGTCCGCCGCCGCGGTCCGCGCGCATGCCGTCCCGCAGCAGATCGACCGAGAACCGTTCGAGCCGGCCGATCCAGGCCGACCGCTCATCCGCGGCAATCGGCACACGCTCGCCGACCACCAGCAATCCGTGCAGCCCGAAGGCCGCGACCGTGTCGGGGGCGGTGAAGCGCCAGCCGGGATAGAGGGATTGCACGATCTCGAATCCGGCGGCCGCCCAGGCGACGCATCCGATCAGGGCCGCAGCGTCCATGCCGGGTTCCGGGGTGCGGGCGAGCCCGAACACGATCTCGGGCTCGATGCGCGGCTCGACGAAGGCGGAGAGCGCCACGGGGCCGGCCGATACGGCATGCGCGCGCAGGGTCGTGTCGTAGACGTAACCCCAGATCGGCGCGCGAACGCCGTACCGGTCCCAGAGGGTCGTGTTGGTGAAGCCGATCTTGCGGCCGACCACCCGCTCGCCCCGGGCGGCGCGCAGGCCGCGCACCGCCTCGGCGACCCGGTAGGCGGCCGGCAGGTCGAGGGCCGGATCCCAGCTGGTCAGCGGTGCGATCGGGCGGCGATGCTCGTGGGCGGCGAGGATCGTCCGGGCATGGGCGGCGGCGGGGACGGGGTCGGCTATCATGACTTGTTAGCATCCGGCATGCCGGTGGCGACGTCCAGCGCCGGCTACCAGCGCAGCCGCTCGATCACCGCGTCCGGATGCACCGCCTGCCGGCCGAGCCACTCCGCGATATCGCCCAGCCGGTGGTGCTCGGCTGTGACGCCGAGTTCCTCCGCGTGGATGCCCCGGGCGACCAGCAGGCTCGCGATGCCGAAGCCGCGGGCCCCCGCGATATCGGTCCGGATCGCGTCGCCGATCGCCAGAACCCGGGCCGGATCGACCGGGGCGCCGGTCAGGTCGCCGCCCTTCACGAGCGCCGCCTCGTAGACCGGCCGGTGCGGCTTGCCGGCGTAGACCACCGGGCCGCCGATCTCCGCATAGGCCGCCGCCAGCAGGCCCGCGCAGGGGATCAGCCGGTTGCCGCTCTCCACGACGAGGTCGGGATTGGCGCAGATCATCGTCAGCCCACGGCTGGCCAGCCGCGTCAGCTCCGGCCGGTAATCCTCGGCGGTCTCACTGCGGTCGTCGAACAGGCCGGTGCAGACCACGAGGTCGGCCTCCGCCTCCGGCACCAGGGTGAGGTCGAGGCCCTGGAAGATGCCGAGGTCGCGCTCCGGCCCGATATGGCGGATCCGGGCGCCGGGCCGCGCCGCGATCAGGCCGCGGGTGAGGTCACCCGAGGTGAGGATCGCGTCGTAGGCCTCGCGCGGCACCCCGAACCGGTCGAGGATCCGCCCCACGCCGTCCCCCGGCCGCGGGGCGTTCGAGACCAGCACGACGCGGCGCGGCCGGTCTCCGGCCAAGCCACGGAAGCGGATCAGCGCCTCGCCCGCGGGCGCGTGCGCCGTCTGGCCGTCGTGCAGCACGCCCCAGACGTCGCAGAGGATCAGGTCGTACCGGTCGGCGACGTCGCCGAGGCCGTTCAGGGTCGGGATGGTGGTCATCGCAAGTCCTGGTTTCAAAAGGTCCGGGACCTTTTGCGGGTGCAGGGCAGCGCCCTGCGTTCGGCGACCGGGCTACACATCAGGGCTCCGCCCCGATACCCCGCCAAAGGGCTCAGCCCTTTGGAAACCCGTTACCGGCGTTTCGGGCCGAGGCGGTGTTCGGCGAAGAAGTCGAGCATCGCCCGGGAGGCGTCGGGGCCCTCGCGGTCCGTGTAGCTGCCCTCCGGGCGGCCGCCCGACCACGCGTGGCCGGCGCCGCGCACCCGCCAATCCTCCACCACCACCCGGCCGGACGAATCCCGGTAGCGGGTGCGGGTGAAGGGATGGCCGCGGCCTTCCATGGTTTCGGACCGGGCGGTCAGCCCCGCCACGTCGGCCTGCGCCAGGACCTGATCGGCATTGCGGACGCTCACCGTTCCGTCATCCTCGCCGTGGAAGACGATCGTGGGCACGCGGGTCGCCGTGGCGGGCGCACCGAACGGCGTCGCCGTGCCGAGTCCCGGCGCCCCGACCTGCATGGCCATCAGGGCCGAGCCGAGATCGCGGGCGCAGCCGGCCGCGAGGCCCGAATGCACCCCCACGGCAGCGTAGAGGTCCGGATAGGCCCGGGCAGTGTTGAGAGCGGCCGCGCCCCCCGCCGAGAGACCCGCGATATAGACCCGGGCCGGGTCGATCGGGTGCTCGGCCATGATCGCGCGGGTGAGCCCCGCGATGATCGCCGGCTCGCCCGAGCCGCGGGCCTGATCGCGGGGGTCGTACCAGTTCCAGCAGCGTTGGGCATGGGCCTGCCGGCTCTGCGCCGGGTAGGCCACGAACACGCCCGCACGCTCCGCCAGGGTGTTCATGCCGGTGCCGGTGGCGAAATCGTCCGGGTTCTGCATGCAGCCGTGCAGCATGACGACGAGCGGAGCCCGGGTATCCGGACGGCTGGGGATGAACAGCTTGTAGTCGCGGCTGCCGGCGGACTCCGTGTGGCTCAGGGCCACGAAGCGGCCCCCCGGGGGTCCCGCCGCCTCGGCGGGCGACGCCGGCTGCCGCAGGGGCTTGCCCAAACCCTTCAGCACGGGTGCGAGGCCGCGCACGACCTGCCCGACCACCTCGCGCACCCGCGGGGCGGATTCGGACGAATCCCGATCCGTGCCGGGACGCGCATCAGGGGCGGGCGCGTCACGGCGGGCCTGCGGGGCACCGCCGAGGCTGCGCTGGATCAGCGCTGTGGCTTCGTCCAGACGGCCTAGACCGGTGAGGCGGGTCGCCTCGATCATGTCGGCCCAGGGCGAGGTGCCGGACCCGCGCATCGACTCTTCATCGCGGCTGCCGAGATCGTCGGTCATGCGTGCGCGCCTCGTTGTCTCGGCATTCCTGTCGCGGCTGGGACCTAGGCGACGAAGCCACTGCATGGACCATCCTCACCATCCGATCGATGGTACGCCGAGCTTGGATTGTGCACTGCAATAAACCGCGCCGTGCTGCACCGCAACACCCGGCGACGCGGGTCTGCCGGGCGTGTCAGGCCGGCTCGTCCGTGCCGATATAGTCGGACCAGATCGCGGCGGCACCGAGGCTCGCCCGAAAGACGTCGTGGCGGGCGCGTTCGCCCTCCGTCAGCCGGCTCCGGTATGGGCGCGGCGCCGCGGCGGTCGCCTGACGGGCGGCCGCTCCCGCGGTGGGGGCGGCGATCGCCACCTCCGTCAGCCCGAGACTGGTCTGCTTGCCGCCGAGCAGCTCGACATAGACCTCGGCCAGGATCTGGGCATCGAGGAGCGCCCCATGCTTGGTGCGCTTGGTGTTGTCGATGCCATAGCGGGAGCACAGGGCGTCGAGGTTGTTGGCCGCCCCCGGGTGCTTGCGCCGGGCCATCGGCAGGGTATCGACGACATCCTCCAGCCGGATCGGCGGCGGGGCGCGGTCCCCGAGCCGGGCGTATTCCATGTTGAGGAAGCCGACATCGAAGGGCGCGTTGTGGATCACGAGCCGCCCGTCGGCCAGGAAATCCAGGAGATCGCCGACGATCTCGGCGAAGAGCGGCTTGTCGGCCAGGAACGCGTCCGACAGGCCGTGGACGTTGAACGCCCCTTCGGACACCGCCCGCTGCGGGTTGCAGAAGCGGTGGAAGGTGCGGCCGGTGGGGATGTGGTTGAGCAGCTCGACCGCCCCGATCTCGATCAGGCGGTCGCCACCCTTCGCTTCCGTGCCGGTGGTCTCGGTGTCGAGGACGATCTCGCGCAGCATGAGGGCGACTCGCGGGCTTGAGAGGGGGAAACTCGGGAGGCATGCGACGCGCGTTCGGCATCGCCGATCCGGGGAATCTCGGGGTGATCCTACGGGACGATGCTGTCGCGTTCGTTATCGCACGGGGATCCCGGAGGCCGGGTCTACACGGCCCGGGTCAGATCCGTGTGTCCGAAATCCCGTCCCTTGAACAGGATCGGGTCGCGGTAGGCCTGGGCGCAGGCGTAGGACAGGCAGTCGGCGAGGTTGAGCTGCGCCGGGTGTCCCCGTCCTTTGCCGAAGCGTCGGAATGCCGCGACGGCCATCCGGCCGATGGCGTCGTCGATCGGCACGACGGCGATATCGGCCTCGGACAGGAACGCATCGACATCCTCTTGGACATCGGCGGGGTCTCGGTCGAGACGGCTCGCCAGGACGATACAGGTTTCCAGGCGGACCAAGGGTGAGGTCCGGCGCTGGCCCGCCCGCTCGATGCAGGTGGCGAAAAGTCCCGCCTCGGGCTCCTTGCAGAAGATCGCGACGAACGCGGATGTGTCGATGAACATCAACGCGTCCAGAGGGTGTCGCGATCCGCCTCGGTGACGGGACGGGGGTTGGGCCCGGCCTTGGCCAAGCTGCGATCCGCGATGGCCGCGAGGCGATGCGCCAGGGGTATCGTGGCGCGTTCGCGCTCCAGCGCGTGCTCCAGAGCCTGGATGACGGCTTCGGTGATGCCGGTCTTCCGACGCGCGGCGAGTTCCTGGGCAAGCGCATGCGCACGCGGATTCCGGACGTTCAGGGTCGTGGCCATCGCAACCTCTCTTTACAAGATCGTAAAGCCGTAAAGACGAGAGCGTCAATGCAGGGTCATCCGGCAATCCCTTCGGCTGTCATTGTCCGCAAGGCCGCGTGCTTCACCGCGACGTGTTGCGGTAGACGCAGACGCGCCCCTGGTCCTCGTAGCCGGCCGGGCAGGCGGTGACGCAGGCGCCGGCCGCGAATTTTTTCGGCGGCAGGCAGGACATGGCGTATTGCGCTCCGGCTGGTGCGGTTCCGAGCAGGACGAGGGTGAAACAGGTCAGTCGCCCAGCGCGCCATCCGCGGCTCAACCCGGACCGGCGGACGGAAGCCTGTGGTGGCCGGATCGTCCACGCCATTCGCATCGCGGGCCGCCTCTTATCGCGCCGGTGCTTCCGAAGTTGGCGCGCGCGCTACGTCGAACGTCGCAAGGCGTGGGACGTATCCGCTCAACCCCCGGGGCTGGCCGCGGTGCCAGCGAGCGACCCGCCGTCGAGGCTGATCTCCGAGCCGGTCATGGAGGCGGCTTCATCGGAGGCCGGCA
Organism: Methylobacterium sp. GC_Met_2; assembly: GCF_026540795.1. NCBI lineage: Bacteria > Pseudomonadati > Pseudomonadota > Alphaproteobacteria > Hyphomicrobiales > Methylobacteriaceae > Methylobacterium > Methylobacterium sp. GC_Met_2. Next base: position 4,182 of record NZ_JALNUM010000024.1, on the reverse strand, counting down.
GAATGCAGACCGCCGCGACCTCGTCCGGGGTCCCGAACCGGCGGAGCGGTGTGTCGGCGACGAGGGCCGCCATCCGGGCCGTGCGGTCGGGGCCGTCCCCCAGCATCGGCTCCCACATCGGCGTCAGGACTGCGGCCGGATGAACCGAATTGCAGCGCACGTTCAGGCCCTGCGCGGCGCAATACAGGGCCACCGTCTTGGTGTGGTTGCGGATTGCCGCCTTGGAGGATGCGTAGGCCGCCGCCATGGGAATGCCCACGAGGCCAGAGCGCGACGAGATGTTGATGATGGCACCCTTTCATGCCGGCCGCATCGCCCGGATGGCGGATCAGCAGCCGAGGAAGACACCATCGAGATTCTTGGCATGGACCGCGCGCCAGTCGGTCAGGGTGGTGGTCTCGGGATCGTGCGCGACCGGTCCGTCCTCGAAGCCGGTGACGCCAGCATTGTTGACCAACACGTCGAGGCGACCGTGCCGGGCGAGGAGATCCGCCATCACGCCGTCCCAGGCCGTCTCGTCGCGCACGTCGAGCGCGGCGAACTGCGCTTGATCCTCGCCGATCGCGGCGGCGACAGCGCGCCCGGTCGGCGCGTCGCGGTCGGTAACGGAGACGAAGGCGAAGGCGTCCTCGGCCGCGAAGGCCCGGGCGATGGCCTCACCGATGCCGCGGCCCGCGCCGGTCACGCGTGTCACCTTGCCCTGCAGCCGGTCCGACATGGTGTCCCACCTCCTGATGCGCGCTGGTCCACCCCGCGATTCGCCGCACCTGTCGGGGCCATGCCTTAACCCGGCGCACGGTCCCCCGTCAGCCGGGCGACGATCCGCGCCACCTCGGCCTCGGCCGCGGGAAAGCCCCGGCTCGTGTCGATGACGAAATCGGCCCGGGCGCGCTTCTCGGCATCAGGCATCTGCTTGGCCAGGATCGCCGCGAAGGTCGCCTCATCCATGCCGGGGCGGGCCAGCACCCGGGCGCGCTGGACCTCCGGCGGGGCGCTCACCACCGCGACCGCGTCGCAGCGGCCGTCGCCGCCGGTCTCGTAGAGGAGCGGGATGTCGAGGACGACGAGCGGGGCTTGCGCGTGCCGGGCCAGGAACGCCGTGCTGGCAGCCCGGACCAGGGGATGGACGATCTGTTCGAGCGCCGCCATCCGGTCGGGCGCATCGAGCACCGCCGCGCGCAGACGCGTCCGGTCGACGCCGCCCGCCGCGTCGAGCACGCCCGGAAAGGTTGTTTCGATCGCCACTGCCGCCGCACCGCCGGGGCCGTAGAGGGCATGGACGGCCGCATCCGCGTCGTGGACCGGGACGCCGCGCTTGGCGAACAGCGCCGCGGTGGCCGACTTGCCCATGCCGATCGAGCCGGTGAGCCCGAGCACGACGGATCCGGACCCGGCCTTCGGCCTCACCGGGTCAAATTCGGGGCGAGATCCGCCACGATCCGGTCGCGCAGGGCGGGGGTGACGGTGGGGCGGGGGCCGAACCAAGCCTCGAAGCCCGGCACCGCCTGGTGGAGCAGCATGCCGAGGCCGTCCACGGCGGCCAGCCCCCGGCGGCGCGCCACCGCGAGGAGGTCGGTCTCCAGGGGCGCGTAGACGATGTCGGCCACCGCGGCCTCAGGCGGCAGCGGAGCGAGGTCGAGGGCGAGGGGCGGCTGGCCCTTCATGCCGAGCGACGTGGTGTTGACGAGGAGACCGGTCTCGGCGAGCGCCGCCGGCAGGTCGTCCCAGGCAAGGGCGTCGGCGATGCCGGGGGCGAGGGCCGCCACGGTCTCGGCCCGGGCCGGGGTGCGGTTGGCGACCAGGATGCGCCGCATGCCCCGCTCGGCCAGCCCGACCACGATCGCCCGGGCCGCGCCGCCGGCGCCCAGCACCACGGCGGTGCCGTTCCCGCGCGCGGGCCAGCCCTCTCCCAAGGTTTGGTCGAGATGGGCGCAGAAACCCGGCGCATCGGTGTTGTCGCCGCGGATCCGCCCGTCGGGCCCGACCACCAGGGTGTTGACTGCGCCGATCTTTTGCGCCCGCGGCGTCAGGGTGTCGGCGCGCGCGCAGGCCGCCTCCTTGTGGGGGATCGTGACGTTGCCCCCCCGGAAGCCCGAATCCGGCAGCGACCGGACGAACGCCGAAAAGGCCTGCGGGGCCACGTCCAGGCGCTCGTAGGAGCCGGAAATCCCGTGCGCTGCGAGCCAGTGGCCGTGGATCAGCGGCGAGCGCGAATGGGCGATCGGGTGGCCGACCACGAAGGCGCGCAGCACCGGGGCGCGGGACTGCGGATCGCTCACGCCGCGCAATCCTGCGCCAGCCGGCAGGCCGGGCCGCCGGCTTCCTCGATTTGCATCGTGGCATGGCCGATGCCGAAGCGTGCCCGCAGGCCCTCGGCGGTCTCGGTCAGGAATCCGTTGCCGGACAGGCGGTAGCCGTCTTCCATCACGAGATGGACCGTCAGGGCGACGCTGGTGGTGCTCATAGGCCAGATGTGCAGGTCGTGCAGGTCGGCGACGCCAGGTCGCCCACGCAGGAAGCCGGTCACGGCCTCCGGCGAGATCTCCTGCGGCACGGCATCGAGCGACATCGCCAGGCTGTCGCGCAGGAGCCCCCAGGTCGCCCAGACCACCAGGCCCGCGATGACGAGGCTGACCGCGGGATCGAGCCATGCGAGCCCGGTGAGCTGAATCACGAGGCCGGCAATCACCACCCCGGCCGAGACCGCGGCGTCGGCCGCCATGTGCAGGAAGGCGCCGCGGATGTTGATGTCGCCCTTGGCGCCGCTGGCGAACAGCCACGCGGTCAGGCCGTTCACCAGGATCCCGATGGCAGCCACCACCATCACGGTGGTGCCGGCCACGGGCTCGGGATGGGCCAGCCGGACCAGAGCCTCCCAGATCACCGCCCCCATGGCGATCAGCAGGAACACGGCGTTGAACAGGGCCGCCAGGATCGAGGAGCTGCGATAGCCGTAGGTGAAGCGCGCGGTGGCCTGCCGGCGCACGAGGATCGCGGCGACCCAGGCGGCGGCGAGACCCAACACGTCCGACAGGTTGTGGCCGGCATCGGCTACAAGCGACATGGAGTTGCTGAGATAGCCGTAGATCGCCTCCACCACCACGAAGACGGTGTTGAGCGCGATGCCGATCGCGAAGGCCGGCCCGAAATTTTTCGGGACATGCACATGGCCGCCATGGCCGCCATGGGAATGTCCGCCATGGGAATGTCCGGCATGCGAATGCCCGCCATGGGAATGGCCATCGTGGGAATGCCCTCCGTGGCCGCCGTGCGAATGGTCGTGTCCCGCCAAGGCGGTTCCCCCTCAGAAAGCCAGAAGCCCGGCGGCGCGCAGCCGCGCGAGGAGCGGCAGCAGCGGCAGGCCCAGCACGGTGCTGTGATCGCCCGCGACCGATTCGAACAGGTGGATGCCCGGCCCCTCGAGCTGGTAGCCGCCGACGCTCGCCCGCACGCGATCCGCGCCGGCGCAGTCCACATAGGCCGCGATCGCCCGATCATCGAGGGGGCGCAGGGTCAGCCGGGCGGTCTCCACGAAGGTGTCGCGGACGGATCCGGCCAGCGCCACGGCGGAATGCAGGGCGTGGGTCCGTCCGGCGAGGCGGGCGAGCTGCGCCCGGGCCGCCGCGGCATCGGCCGGCTTGTGGAACACGATGCCGTCGCAGTCGAGCACCTGATCGGCGCCGATGACGACGCGTCCGGGATGCCGGGCCGCCACCGATTCGGCCTTGGCGCGGGCGAGGTGCAGGGCGAGATCGGGCGGGAACAGGCCGGCGCTCTGCGCCTCCAGGACGCGCTCGTCGACATCGGGGGAAGCGGTCTCGACCGGCAGTGCGGCGCTCTCCAGCAGGAGGCGTCGGGTCGGGCTGGTGGAGGCGAGGAGGAGCGGGGCCGAGCCGGTCCAGGGCGAGCGGAGCATCCCGCCAGTGTCACGGATCCGGCGACGGGCGCAAGACGGTGTGCGTGTCGGGGGCTGCGACGAGCCCCGCCGTCGGAATGGACCGGCGGGCGGGGCTGTCGCGGGGCCGTTACGCAACCTGGCGCCCGAGATGACCGTGGCACGGGTCGGTTAGGGGAAGGTCAACGGCCGGGGCAGGGGACTTGTCCATTCCGTGCCGAGAAGGGACAGGCACCGCTTGTCTCCCTCCCCCCTCTGCGGGCTTGCGGATTCACACGTCTCCAAGG
>NZ_JALNUM010000239.1:0-2256 GCF_026540795.1 Methylobacterium sp. GC_Met_2 | reverse complement strand
CTACGACCTCGCCCAGGCGTTCACCAACCCGGCCTACATCGACAACGCCGCGGTGACCGGCACGGCGATCAACCTGCCCACCCAGTTCGTGAAGGCGCAGACCCAGCTCCAGGCCTACCTCGCCGCCCAGTGCGGCAACACCGTCGCGGCCTGCGCGGGCAGCGCCGCCAATCAGGTCAGCAATCCCTATGTCCCGTCCGCCGCCAACCAAGCCACCTACCAGAGCCGCCTGACCTACGGCCTGCCGACGCTGAGCTTCGCTCAAGGACCGCGCGAGCAGGCCCCCGCCAATGGCCCCGACGCGTCGATCCTGCTCGCGCCGCTCTACGGCGGCTCGACGACCGCCGCCCGCACCCTCGCGCCCAATGGCGGCCTCTACGGCCAGCTCTCGACGGGGACGATCAACCAGATCCTGGTCAACACCGAGACCAACGCGCTCGCCGCCTTCTACGGCAGCTCGCTCAGCTACTGGAGCCGCCTCGACCTCTATTCCGCCGCCGGCTACTTCGGGAACGTCACCGGCACCCTGACCATGGACGCCAGCGACCGCCTCGGCATCGACGTCGCCATCGGCCAGGGCGGCGCGCTTGCGGCCAACGGCACGATCACCGGCACCGTCGTCGTCGGCAGCGGCGGTCTGCTCGGCGGCTCGGGCACGCTCGGCGGGATCGGCGCGCTGTCAGGCGGCACCGTGTCGCCGGGCAACGCGATCGGCACGCTGTCCGTCACCGGCAACGTCGCCTTCGCGTCGGGCTCGACCTACCGGGTCGAGGCCAACGCCGCAGGCCAAGCCGACCGGATCACCGCCGGGGGCGTCGCCGCACTCGGGGGCGGCACCGTCCAGGTGCTGGCCGCCTCCGGCCGCTACAACCCGCGCACCACCTACACGATCCTGTCGGCCACGGGCGGCGTGTCGGGCCAGTTCGCGGGCGTCACGTCCAACCTCGCCTTCCTCAGCCCGGGCCTGCGCTACCTGCCCAACGAGGTCGACCTGACGCTCACCCGCAACGACGTGCCGTTCTCCGCCAGCACCACCAGCCGCAACGGCATCGCGGCGGCCAACGCCGTCCAGGCGGTCGGCGCCGGCCGGCTGTTCGACGCGGCGGTCGGCTTCACCACCGGCGAGGCGGAGAGCGGCTTCCGGGCGCTGGCGGGCGACATCCACGCCAGCACCGTCTCGACCGCCTACGAGACCGCCTTCTTCGTGCGCGAAGCCGTGCTCGACCGGCTGCGCTGGGGCAATCCCGGCACCGGGCTCGACTACGGCACCCTGCCGGCCACCTACACGGCCGACCTGCCGGGCCGGCAGCCGGTGGTGGCCAACGTGCCGGTGCGCACCCTCGACCCGCAGGTGTTCGGGCTCTGGGGCCAGGGCTTCGGTTCGTTCGGCACGGCCGATGGCGGCGGCAACGCGTTCGACCTCGACCGGCAGATCGCGGGCTTCGCGGCGGGCGCGGACATGCGCTTGGCCAACGGGCTGCGCTTCGGCGTGGTCGGCGGCTACACCGAAGCCTACCTCGACAGCGCCGGCCGGGTCGACGGCCAGAGCCGGGCGGAGAGCGCGACGCTGAAGAGCGGGTTCGGCGGCGTCTACGGCGGCTACGAGGTCGGGCCGCTGTCGCTGCGGCTGGGCGCGCTCTACGCCGACACGGATGCGCGCACGCGCCGGGCGGTGGCGTACGGGCTGTCCGACACGCTGAGCGGGCATGGCGGCGGCTCCACGATCCAAGGTTTCGGCGAGATCGGCTGGAAGATCCCGCTGGGTGAGCGGGCCGTGGCGGCTCTGGTGTCGAAGGACGGGGCCGCGGTCGCGGTGCAGCCGGCGGCGTCGTATGTCGAGCCGTTCGTGGGCGGAGCCTATGTCGGGATCCGGCGGGACGGGTTTACCGAGGCCGGGGGCGCGGCGGCGCTCGTGAGCTTCGCGCGTGACTACGACCTGGGCGCGGTGACCGCGGGCGTGCGGGCGCAGACGAGCCTGGATCTGGGTCTGGGCCTGCCGGTGACGCTGCGGGGCTTGGTCGGCTACCGGCGCGCGTTCGGGGACGTGGTCCCAACCGCGCTGCTGCGGTTCGGTTCGGGCGGCCCGGCGTTCCTGAGCGCGGGCGTTCCGATCGACCGGGACGCGCTGGTGGCACAGGTCGGGCTGGATCTGGCGGTGGCGCCGAACGCGACGCTCGGCGTGGCCTATACCGGCCAGACCGGCAGCCGCGCGCAGGACCAGGCCGTGAAGGGCAACTTCACCGTCCGGTTCTGAGG
>NZ_JALNUM010000238.1:0-2297 GCF_026540795.1 Methylobacterium sp. GC_Met_2 | reverse complement strand
TGGACTTGCTCCGGTTTAATGGAGAGCGGTCTGGTGGTTGAAGCCCCTCTCGAATTGGATAGGGCTGGTGAAGCCCAGCGCCGAGCGGCGGCGGCGGAGATTGTAGAAGCCATCGATGTAACGGGCCAGCGCGACGATGGCCTCCGCTCGCGTCTGGAACGTGGTGCGCTAGACCAACTCGTTCTTCAGCGTCTTGAAGAGCGTCTCGACCATCGCATTGTCAAAGCAGTTGCCCTTGCCAGACGTCGATATCACGATGTCATGTCTTCGTAGCTCCGCCTGATACTCGTCTGAACAGTACTGACTGCTGCGTTCGGAGTGATGGAGCAAATCTGATCCGGGTTGCCGGACAACGAAGGCTCGTCGCAGCGCGGTCAGCGCGAGTTCCTTGTGAAGACGGTCGCCCACCGCCCAGCGCACGCCCCGCCGGGAGTACAGGTCGAGGACCACCGCCAGGTACAGCCAGCCCTCTCGCGTCCAGACGTAGGGGAGAGATACTGTCGGCAAATCAGGCAGCTGCGGCCAAGGCTGCGAACCGTATCACGCGTGTTTTGGCCCGGGGCGTCTCTGCCAGCCAGTGGACAGCACGTGAGGCATTCATCGCGGCGGCAACGAAGACGTGCTGCAGTCCGGTCTTGGCTTGGCCGATGTATCGGCTCCGGCGCAGGCCGAAGGCGCGTACGCCCTAGGAGAGCGTGCCCACGATCCCGACGCGGATGCGATATCGCTCCTTCCAGACCGGATCCTGCATCCGGTACCGCGCGGCATTCAGCGCCTCGTATTCCGAGCGTGGCAGGAAGTAGACGGAGCGGCGCGTCTCCTTGGAGGAGGTACAGGATCGGCGCGCGGGGCAGGCGCAGCAATCGGTCCGGCTGAACACCGCCTGGAAGCGTGGAGCTCCGACCTCGCCACGGGTGGCGCGCCAAGTCACCGCCGTTTTGCCCTGCGGATAGGTGACCTGCTCGTGCTTCCAGTCGATGACGAAGTGGCGCTGCTCGTAGGATCGTTCAGCTTCCGTTGCCCGCTGCGGCATGGCGCGGACTGGCCCTTCCAGCGCGACAGCATGGTCTCGCCGGCTTCCGACCAGCAATCCCGCATCGACGTAGCTGGCATCCACGAAGTGTTCGGCCGGCAGAAGGTCCTTGACGGCCAGCTGCTCGTGGATCGCGGCCGTGCTTGCCAGGTCGGGCTGCATCGCCGGGCAGGTCATTACGTTCGTGACGAGGTGAGCTGCGTCCGCGTCGCAGACTTCGGTGATGTGAACCTTATAGCCCGACCATTCCATCTGACGCTTCGTGCTGTAGTGGACTTCTGGGTCGTAGGGGGATTGCAGCCGCTCGCCGACCGGCGGCAGCTCCGGACCGCTGCGCCAGCGTGGCGGCCCACCTCCCGCACGGGCATAGTGCACGCGCCAGACTTCGCGCAGGGTGCCGACCATCGGGACGCCGCGGGCCTCGGCCGGTGTATCCGGCGCGTCCAGGGCCTCAAACAGGCTGAACCTGTCGGCACCGATCGCGAGAGAGAGGGCTTCCCGCTCCGCCCGACCCTTGGGCAGCCGGTAATCCTCGACCCGGCGTCCGTAACGCTCGAACCAGATCGGCTGCGTGATCCCGCGCAGCCAATCCGGCGCGACGGCGGCCAGATCGTCGAGCGCAGCGCGCAATGTCTCGGCGGTCAGTTCGAGCAGGTGCAGATCGTGCACGGCGGCCAGGACGTGCCTGCTGTCGGTGCGCTGCTTGCCGCGCGCCTTGACCAGGCCGCGGGCCCTGAAGCACGTGAGCATCCGATCCAGAAGCAGGTGCGCGGCGTCACCGGCGATGAGGCGGGTTCGGAACTCGGTGAGGACACCGAAGTGAAAGCCCGGGTCGGTGAGTTCGAGCCCGAGCGCGTACTTCCAGTCGATCCGGGCGCGCACGGCATCCGCGGCCTGTCGATCGCTCAGTTGCTCCGAGAACTGAAAGACCGTGACGAGGGCCAGCCGCCAAGGCGGGAGCCCGGGCTGGCCACGGGTCGGGTAGAGGCCACCAAGTCCTTGTTCTGATAAAGGGAACTGAACTCGTCACGCAGCCGCGTGGCCGTCTTTCCCTTGGGGAACGCCGCCTTAGCAACCCGCACTGTCTCAGCCGGGATCGTGCCGATCGGTTCCGGTCGCAGGCTCATCGGGCATCTCCATGCCAATGCCCCCACCCCCGATTCGCCGACAGTATCTAGTGGTTGAGCTCTGACGGTTGAGTCCGTGTGGGGTTTCGGTTTGAGGCCCATCCTGCGAGTCCGGCGGGATGCGCAGTGGCATCTCT
>NZ_JALNUM010000237.1:0-2320 GCF_026540795.1 Methylobacterium sp. GC_Met_2 | reverse complement strand
CCCCCCCGCCCATCCTCACGCCCCCGCCCGTTCGGCGAAGCCCCAGGCCGCTTCGGCGAGTTTGGGCACCCGCGCCGCCATCGCGGCGGCGTGCTCGCTGGCGGCGTTGCCGGCCTTGGCGCGGGCCGCCACGCCCTGAAGGATGCCGACCAGCCGGAACAGATTGTAGGCGAAGTACCAGTCGAGGTCGGGTAGATCTGTCCGGTCCGCCGCCCGGCAGTAGAGCGCCACGGCCTCGTCCCGGGTGGGGATGCCGAGCGCCGTCAGGTCGAGGCCGCCGAGCCCGCTGCGCCCGTCGGCCGGCAATGCCCACTGCATCAGCAGGTAGCTGAAATCGGCCAGCGGATCGCCGAGCGTCGACAGCTCCCAGTCGAGCACCGCGCTGACGCCGCCGTCGCGGGAAAAGATCAGGTTGTCGAGGCGGTAATCGCCGTGGACCACGCAGGCGCCCTGTTGCTCGGGCACCGTCTTGGGCAGCCACGCGATCAGCCGCTCGACATCCTCCAGCCGCCCATCCTCGGCGGCGCGGTACTGGCGGGTCCAGCGGTCGACCTGCCGGGCGAAGTAGTTGCCGGGCCGCCCGTAATCGGCGAGCCCCGCCGCCTCCGGGTCGATGGCGTGGAGCCGCGCCAGCGTGGCGATCATGCCGGCATAGTGCCGGTGGCGGGCGTGCGGATCGAGGCCCGGCAGGGCGCCGTCCCAATGCACGGCGCCGTCCACCGCCTCCATCACGTAGAAGGCCGCGCCGATGATCTCGGAGTCTTCGCACAGCGCGAACGGGCGCGGCACTGGAAAGCCCTCGCCGTAGAGGGCGCCGATCACCCGGAACTCGCGCTCCACCGCGTGGGCCGAGGGCAGGAGCGGGCCGAAGGGTTTCCGGCGCAGCACGTAGGCCTGGCCGGGCGTATCGAGCCGATAGGTCGGGTTCGACTGGCCGCCGCGGAACTGCTGGACATTGAGCGGGCCGGCATAGCCGCGGACGTGCCCGTCCATCCAGGCGGAAAGCTTCGCCTCGTCGATCCGGTGGCGCGGCTCGACCGGCTTCACGCCGGAGAAGACATCGGCCTCGCTCATGCCCGCTCCCGGGCATTGGTGTAGCGCCCGAATTCCAGCCGGGCGATCGCGCGGTTATGGACCTCGTCGGGCCCGTCGGCGAGCCGCAGGGTGCGGATATGGGCGTACATCCGGGCCAACCCGAAATCCTCCGACACGCCGGCCCCGCCATGGGCCTGGATGGCGTCGTCGATCACCTTCAGCGCCACCCGTGGCGCCGCGACCTTGATCATGGCGATCTCGAGCTTGGCCCCCTTGGCGCCGACCGTGTCCATCATGTCGGCGGCCTTCAGGCAGAGGAGGCGGGTCATCTCGATGTCGATCCGCGCCTCGGCGACCCGCTGCTCCCAGACCGACTGCTCACTGATCCGCTTGCCGAAGGCGACCCGCGAAACCAGCCGGCGCGCCATGGCCTCCAGCGCCACCTCGGCCGCCCCGACGGTGCGCATGCAATGGTGGATGCGGCCGGGCCCGAGCCGCCCCTGCGCGATCTCGAAGCCGCGCCCCTCGCCCAGGATCAGGTTCTCGGCCGGCACGCGAACGTTTTCCAGCACGACCTCGCCGTGGCCCTTGGGGGCGTCCTCGTAGCCGAAGACCGGCAGCAGGCGCTCGACGCGCAGGCCCGGCGTGTCCATGGGCACCAGGATCTGCGATTGCTGCCGGTGGCGGGGCGCCTCCGGGTCGGTCTTGCCCATCAGGATCGCGATCCTGCAGCGCGGATCGCCGACGCCGGTGGACCACCACTTGCGGCCGTCGACGACGTAGTGGTCGCCGTCGCGGCGGATCGACGTCGCGATGTTGGTGGCGTCCGAGGAGGCGACCTCCGGCTCGGTCATCAGGAAGGCCGAGCGGATCTGCCCCGCCATCAGGGGCTTGAGCCACCTCTCCTTCTGGGCGGGGCTGCCGTAGCGGTGGAGCACCTCCATGTTGCCGGTGTCGGGCGCCGCGCAGTTGAACACCTCCGAGGCGATCCCGACCCGGCCCATCGCCTCGGCGCACAGGGCGTAATCGAGGTTGGTCAGGCCGGCGCCGCGGTACGCGTCGGTGTCGTGCTCGGGGGCGGGCGGCAGGAACAGGTTCCACAGGCCCTCGGCCCGGGCCTTATCCTTCAGCCGCTCCATCGTGGGGGAGGGCTCGCGGCTCTCCGCACGCTCGGCCGCGACCGCGGCGGTTGCCGGCAGGATTTCGGCATCGATGAAGGCGCGGACGCGGGTCAGCCAGTGCGTCTGGGACTGGGAGAGGGTGAAATCCAAGGCGTCCGCTCCCT
>NZ_JALNUM010000236.1:0-2327 GCF_026540795.1 Methylobacterium sp. GC_Met_2 | reverse complement strand
GGTGGTCCAGGCGCTGGGCAACGCGGCCCGCGGCCTGCACCGGCTGCTCGCCACCGAGAACGCCACCGCGCGGCTGGAGGCCGAGTTCGGCGAGGGCCTGCGGATCACCCCCGAGCTGGTGCGGCCGAGCGAGATCGGCCGGCTGCTCGGGCCCGACGCGGTCCACCAGGGCCTGTATCTCGAAGCCGAGCCCCTGCCCGCCCCCGGGCTCGACGACCTGCCGGCCGATGCCCTGATCCTGGCGCTGGATCAGATCACCGATCCGCACAATGTCGGGGCGATCGTGCGCACCGCCGCGGCCTTCGGGGTGGCGGGGATCGTCACCACGGCGCGCCACGCGCCGGGGGCCACCGGAGTCCTGGCGAAATCCGCCTCCGGCGGGCTGGAGCACGTGCCGTTCGTGACCGTGCGCAACCTCGCCGAGGCGCTGATCGCCTTGGGGGAACGGGGTTTTACGCGCGTCGGGCTCGATTCCGACGCGCCGGAGAGCCTCGACGCGCTGACGGTGACCCGGCCGCTGGTGATCGTGCTGGGCGCCGAGGGCAAGGGCCTGCGCGAGCGGACCCGGACCTGCTGCGACGTGCTGGCCCGGATCCCGTTCTCGGGGGCGATCCGCAGCCTCAACGTCTCGAACGCCGCCGCCATCACCCTCTACGCCCTGGGCCGGAGCCGGACGTGAGTAAGCCCGGATCCATTCGGCAACACGGTATGGGCCCGGTGTGGTGTCGTTTCATCTAGGCGGTGATGGCAACCTGCCGTAGGATCCGCGGCGAGGGGGGCGTAGCCTCGAGGCGGCGCCGGATAATGCTGGACGATCTGTTTACCTACGGGGGCTGGGCCTTGAGCCTGGTCGCCGTCGGCGTGTGGCTGTGGCTCGTGCGGCGGGCCTTCCCGAGCTTCGATGCCTTCGTGAAGGGTTTTGACGACGAATTGCAGCTGGGCGCGAGCTGCGAGGAGCGCGCGCGGACCGCGCGCTGGCATCAGGTCCGGCAGGCGGCCGTGGCGCTGACCGCCGTGGCGGCCCTGTGCCTGTCGATCGGCTTCGCGATTCCGGATTGATCATCGGGTGAGGCCCGAGCGCGTCGGGGCCCTGCCCCGACACCCCGCCAAAGGGCTGCAGCCCTTTGGGATCCCATGATGGACACGCTATGATCCCGCTTCCGCGTAGACCTGCGCGGCGATCGCCCCTGCGGTGGTGAGCCAGATCCGGTCCCGGTGGGCCGCGATATGGGCGAGCGCCGCCCGCAAGGGCCGCAGCCGGTGGGGCTGCCCGACGATGTAGGGATGGAGCGCGATCCCCATCACCAGGGGCGCCGACGCGGACTGGTCCAGCATCTCGTCGAAGGCATCGACGATCGCGTCGGCGAAGTGGCGGCCCGTCTCCTTGCGGGCGACGATCGCCGGGATGTCGTTCAACTCCTGGGGGTAGGGCACGGCGAGGATCCGCCCGCCGCCGCGGGTCGCCATCCAGGTCGGCTGGTCGTCGTGGCACCAGTCGAGCAGGTAGCGGTAGCCGGCCTCGGCCAGCAGGTCGGGCGTGACCCGGGATTGCGAGATCCACGGGCCCAGCCAGCCCCCCGGTGCCCGCCCCTCCTCCCGGGTCAGGATCGCGGTGGCCTCCGCGATCAGGGCGCGCTCCTCCGCCTCCGGGAGCGTCCCCTGCCGCTCGGCATTGGTGCGGCCGTGGCCGACGATCTCGTCGCCGCGCGCCCGGAAGGCCTCGATCAGGCCGGGGCAATCCCGATAGAGCCGGCTGTTCACCAGGACGCTCGCCGGAAATCCCAGTGCGTCGAGGGTGTCGCGCAGCCGCCACGCCCCGACCCGGTTGCCCCAGTCGCGCCAGGCATAGTTCAGCACGTCGGGCTGCGGCCCCCCAGGGGCGAGCTCGGCGCCGAGGCCCGTGCCGAAATCGAAGGTCTCGAGATTCAACCCCACATAGACCGCGAGCCGCCGCCCGCCGGGCCAGTCGTAGACCGGGCGGTCGGGCAGGGCGCTGTAGCCGTAGCGGCCGTGTCGGGCATCATCCATCGCGGAGTCCGGGGTTCGTCAGGATCCCCGCGAGATAGGGCGGCGTACCGGCGAACGTCATGGTTTCGAAAGGTCGAGACCTTTCGCGGGTGCAGGGCAGAGCCCTGCGGTACGGCTCCCCCACCCCCTGCGAGGGGGTGGGGGAGCCGTATGTCGGGGTTTCACCCCGACGCCCCACCAAAGGGCTGAGCCCTTTGGGATCCCATGACGTTAGAGCGCACTCCGCCGAAGTGGACGCCGGTTCGGCGGAAGAGAGCGCGTCACATCAAAGGCTTAGCGCTGTGCTCGATTGCAACGCG
>NZ_JALNUM010000235.1:0-2473 GCF_026540795.1 Methylobacterium sp. GC_Met_2 | reverse complement strand
CATTATAACGTGGGACCCCCCATAAAAAAATGAAAAACAATGCGGGCTTCATTCAACAACACGAGATGAATTTTGAGATTCTGGTTCGAAAAATTTCATCGATTAGAGCCTAAAAAGCTTACTTAATTATATACAGAGATGAATGTTATGCAAGCCGGTCCGACAGCACTCTGTATATCCAAACATAGCAGATTGGCATGAAAACATTTATAGAAGCGCCTGAAAACGATTGTTGAAGATTAGGCGACTGATAAAGAAAAATAATCAGCAACCATTCGCGAACACCTATAATTATCCTCGATAAATCTACTTTGCGCCTTCACAGCCTGATTATAAGCTTCATCGATTGGCATATTGAGAATAGCGTCCCTGATCGCATCTGGGCTAGCAAGGGGAACATACTTGACTTCGTCATCGTCAAAATAGGTTCTGATTCCTCCGGTGTCAGTGGACACAATTGGCACGCCCATCGCCGCAGCCTCGAGAGCAACAGTTATGCCCGAATAGGAATTTTCATACATGCTTACTACAACGAAATCTGTGCTTCTATATAGCTCTTTGAACTCGTCGATGGTTGGACGCTTTACCTGACGGAAATTGGAGGCTTTCTCGAAATAAGAAATAGGAAGCCGATCGCAAACAATTACGACGTCGAATTTCGAATTATTTGCAAACGCTTGATGGATAGCATCCCAATTCCGGGTTTTATCATTTCCTGGGCAAAAAATCTTCGTGGTGGTACGCGTTCGACCTTTTGATGGCTTTTGTACGACAAAAGCCTCATCCGATATGCCAAATGGAACGGTCCTTAGATTCGCACCTTCCATGAATTCCTCAGCTTTGCGCTGATGAGCTACACTATGGAATGTCAACAGATTTGCGCGCTTTACCAGCATTCTTACTATTAAATTTGAATAGAGCCTAGGTTTCTTTGTCAGTCTATCGAAGAGCCAAACATTATTGCAAAGCACGAATGTATTTTTATTGTTACTTAAAATCAATACAAGTAGTACCCCCAAATACTCAACATCAGTGACTGTCCAAACGACGTCTGCTTGCTCTATTTTTTTCCAATTGCCAATAGCATGAAGCAAATCTAAACAAAATATCTTGATGATTGACTTTCTTATGAATTGGTATATAGGACCATTTAATACCGATGAAGAGAATGAAATATCGTAGCCAGTATTAAGTGCGTGGTGAAAGCCATATGCAATCGGATCCGGTGTCAAGCCGAGCGAATACAAGTGTTGAGTTTTTCGCACATCTAATTCCGGCGATAGTTGAATGTGTATCCGCATCGTTATCCCTTGATACTATGGAAACCTTAGCGCACAAAATTCACCCGAACTTAAAACAAAAAATCGGCGTTTCAAAGTCTCGCTCTGACAAAATTATAAATATTTTGAAGAAGCGGGAATCGCTTAGCTGTGCTTTTGAGCTTAGCTCTAAAGGATCTTTCGATGAACCGTCGCGATAATTCGCCAGCAAGAAAAGGTCGAACTCGCCAATCAACCTGACCATAATAGTACGGCACATTTTTAGGCATCTTATAAGGTATGCCGGTTGACTCTTGATATTCTGCAACGTATTTAGACCAATTATCGTCTATTGAATTTGTGGAGACACCACCATGATACTGGTGGAATGTCCCTTCGCCTAACAACAGTGTAACTTTATTTCTCTCATCCGAACATATCCGATTCCAAATATCGTGATTAGCTAGGCCGCCTCCCGGTCCAGAAAATTTTTCATTATAACCACCGAGATCCTGCCAGAGCGATCTCCTTAAAAAAAGGGCGTTTGTTTCGGCAGGGATGGACAAAATTCCATCTCCCGATGATGGATCCAAGCTCGCTATATTGAACAACTCATATCCATTAGTTGGCCAGAGGATAGACTCAAGAAGTTTATCTTCTTGAAGTTTGCTATAACCTTTTCTGATGGATATATTTTGTGGTTTAGCCCCTAAATGGAACGAATAAGTACCGACGACGGTACGGTTATTGATTCCCATTATGCTCATGGCGGTTGCCAGTAGTCCAGGGCTCGCGAGACGCGCGCCATCAATAAATATACACAAAATGTCGCCCTGGGCTTTCGAGGCTGCCCAATTCAATGCTGGAATAGGCGAAGGAGTAGGCTGATCATACTTTAGAAACTGAACCCTCGAAGGCCCGGGAATTGGATCTAACTCATATGGAAGCGTGGAACCATTATCTACTATGATGACTTCGTATGGTATTTCATCCATATTCGCTTGCATATCTGCAGATAAGCTTTTCAAAGTCTTGGGAAGTTCTCTCTGCATATTATAGCATAAAATTACAATGGATAATTGAATCTTTGATCCATCCTTATTTTCATGCATAGAGATATCTCATCTGATGATACCGGTGATGAACACCTAATTTTGCCATCGGTTGCATTCGCGGCCGATAAATGAATTTGGTACTCTCATTATTCATTAGAT
>NZ_JALNUM010000234.1:0-2539 GCF_026540795.1 Methylobacterium sp. GC_Met_2 | reverse complement strand
GTCGCTCCCCTCTCCCGACCCTCGCTGACGCGAGGGCCACCCTCCCCCGCAGCGGGGGGAGGGAGAGCCGCGCGTATGACAGCGTCCCTCACAGATAGGCCGCCCCCATCTCACTGGCGAAACGCTGCGGCGGGCCTTCCCAGACGATCCGCGCCTGTTCCAGCACGTAGACCCGGTCGGCGTGCGGGAGCGCGAAGGTGACGTTCTGCTCGCCCAGCAGCACCGTGATCGGCGTGGTCTGCCGTAAGCGCTCCAGCGCCTTCGACAGCAGCTCCAGGATCACCGGGGCGAGGCCGAGCGTCGGCTCGTCGAGGATCAGCAAACGCGGGCGCATCATCAGCGCCCGGGCGATGGTCAGCATCTGCTGCTCGCCACCCGAGAGCGTGCGGGCGGTCTGGCCCTCGCGGGCCTTGAGGATCGGGAACAGCTCGTAGAGCCACTCCCGCTGCTTCGCGCTCTCGGCCTTCGGGAAATGCTGGCCGCCGAGGTCGAGGTTCTCGCGCACGCTGAGATCGCCGAACAGCTCTCGGGTCTCGGGCACCTGGACGATCCCGGCGCGCGCGATGGCGGCGGGCTTCATCCGGGCGAGGTCCCGGCCGCCGAACCGGATCGTGCCCCCATGCGGCACGAGGCCCGAGATGGCGTTGAACAGCGTGGTCTTGCCGGCGCCGTTCAGGCCGACCACCGAGACGAACTCGCCCTCGTGAACGTGGATCGAGGCGGCGCGCAGGGCCTGCGCCTTGCCGTAGAGCACGTCGACGCCCTCGACGGTGAGCAGCGAATCCGGCTTGAACGCGGCCTCGGGCCGGGCCGCCGTCTCGATGCTTCCGCCGAGATAGACCCGACGCACGGTCGGGTCGGCCATCACGGATTCGGCCGAGCCCTCGGCGATGCGCTCGCCGAGATACATGGCGAAGACCCGGTCCACGAGGGCCGCGACGCTCTTCACGTTGTGGTCGACGAGGAGGACGGCCTTGCCCTCGTCGCGAAACCCCCGGATCAGCTCGGAGAAGGCCGCGACCTCGCCGCCGGTCAGGCCGGCGAAGGGCTCGTCGACCAGCACCACCCGGGGGTCGCGGGCGATGGCCTTGGCGAGTTCCAGCCGGCGCAGGTCGGCGAAGGGCAGGGTGCCGGGCCGCCGGTCGATGACCGCGCCGAGGCCGACCCGCTCGGCAATTTCCTTGGCGCGTCGCGCGACGTGGGGATCCGCGGACAGGCGGATCAAGCTGTCGGGCAGGAGCGCGAGGCTGATATTCTCCAGCACCGTCTGCCGCTGGAGGGGCCGGGCATGCTGGAACACGAGGCCGATGCCGGAGCGTGCCACCCGGTGGGCCGGCATCCCGCCGATCTCGGCGCCGTCGAGGCGGATCGAGCCGGCGCTCGGGCGCTCCAGGCCCATGATCAGCTTCATCACGGTGGACTTGCCCGAGCCGTTCGGGCCGATCAGGCCCAGGATCTCGCCAGGCCGCAGGTCGAGGTCGATAGTCTTGACGGCGACGAGGCCGCCGTAGCGCTTGGTCAGACCGCGCACGGTGAGGCAGGGCTCGGCCAGCACGGGGGACACGGCTGGCGGGGGCGCCACGGCGACGGTCATCGGGCTCTCCGGAGCGATCCGAGGCCGAGCAGCCCCGACGGCACGAACAGGATCACCAGCAGCGCCACCGCCGAGACCACGAAGGTCGAGAGGCCGCCGAGCGGGCGCAGCAGCTCGCCCGCCGCGATCAGGAACACGGCGCCCACAGCCGCACCCACGATGGTGCGCCGGCCGCCGAGCACCGCCGCGATGATCACCTGCACGCCGACCGACGTGTTGATCAGCGTGCCGACCGAGGCGGTGCCCATGTAGAACACCACCAGCCCGCCCGCGAGGCCCGAGAAGGCGGCGCTGACCGCGAAGGCCGCGAGCTTGTGCTTGGCGACGTTGAAGCCGAGCGCCCCGGTCACCACCGGGTCCTGGCCGGCGGCCTGGAGGATCAGGCCCACGGGCGAGCGCGCGATGACGGTGAGGATGAGCCCCGAGACCGCCATGAAGCCCAGCGCCAGCCAGTAATTGGTGTCGGCGTCGATCGAGATGACGTCGGGCACGGTCAGGCCGATCTCGCCGCCGGTGAGGTCGGAGAACACCACGATCATGTTCTGCAGGAGCAGCACCGCCACCAGGGTGATCAGCCCGAAATACGGCCCGCGCACCTTCAGCGCCGGCAGCGCCAGGGCGAGGCCGCCGACTACGGCGAGCACCGTCCCGGCCGCGAGGCAGTAGGGGATCGGCAGTTCGTAGCGGTTGTTGAGGATGCCGGCGCCGTAGGCCCCGAGCCCGATCAGGAAGGTCGGGCCGAAATTCACCTCGCCGGCGAAGCCGAAGAGGAGGTCCCAGGCCATCGAGAACACGCCGAAATAGTACGCGATGGTCAGGAGGCCGAGGATGTAGCCGGAGACATACCAGGGCAGGGTGGCGGCCGCCGCGATGGCAAGGATCGCGATCCAGAAGCCGGGGGTGGTGAGGAGCTTCATGATTGCTCGCTGCGGGCAGGGATCTCCC
>NZ_JALNUM010000233.1:0-2551 GCF_026540795.1 Methylobacterium sp. GC_Met_2 | reverse complement strand
CTGGCAGGCCGTGGCGCCCGTCCGCCCCGACACCGCGCACAGCCGGTCCCTGCGCTTCCTCGACACGGCCGGCGAGCTGCTGGCCGCTGTCGCCATCATCGGCGGGGGCATGGTTCTGACCGGCCTCGCCACCCTCCTCTGAACCCAGCCCGCAACCCGAGCGGGCCGGCTGCCCGCGCCCCTCGTTCGAGGATCCCGCGATGTCCTTTCGTGCCTCCCTCAAGAACCTGATCCGCCGCGATCCTGCCGCCAGCCTGCGCGACCGTGCCACCGATCTGCGGGGTAGTCTGAACCGCCGGACCGTCATGGCCGCGACCGCCGCTGCCGCGGTGTCGCTGCCGACGAAAGCCGTCGCACCCGCTCTCGGTCCGACGGAGTACGCGGAGCACCGCGACCGCCTGTTGGTCGCCTACGCCGAGGACCGGGCGTGCCGGTCCATCGATGGCGCCGCGCAGATAGACACCTTGGAGTACGAGGTTTGCAAACTCGTGGTGCGCCGCTGTTGGGCGCTGGCCTCCGAGATTGCAGCCTTGCCGCCGCCCCGCACACTCGATGGCCTCGCCGTGGTCGCGCTGGCCGCCACTATCCTGTGGGAGGTCTCCCATAGCGATGAGATGCATGACAAGGCGGCCGTCGACCTGATCCGGTCCGTCCTGGCGTTGACCGGCACCGACCTGCCGCCCCGGTTCAGCGGCTTCGGCGATGAGGACGACGTGATGGTGCGCGACCGCGCCCTCTACGCCGCCCCCGGGTCGCTCCCCGCGTGGGCCATCGCCGAGGCCAAGGCCGAATACGATTTCGACGACGCCTGAGCCGCCGCCACCGCGCGGCGCTCGTCTCGCCGCGCCTCCATCCTCTGATCCTGTGATCCCTGGAGGCCGACCGTGCCCTCTCTCAAGCTGTCCAACCCGTTCCGCCGCGTCGCCGATCGCCCGGCCCTGAAGCAGCGCGCCGCCGACCTGAAGGCCGGGCTCGCGTCTGCGGCCCAGGCCGCGCCAGCCACGGATCACGCAACCGATGCCGAGTCGCTGGGCGCCAACCCCGAGCTCGTCTCCCTCGTCACGACCTGGCTCGACGTGCGGCGCCGGTATGAGGCGGTCACACTGGACGACCAGACCGAGGAGGGCGACGCGCTGTTTGAACAGATCCTGCTCCTTCAGCCGGCGATCTTTGCTTTCCCCGTGGCATCGGTCGCCGACCTCTGCGCCAAGCTGCCGGTGCTGCGGGACGAGTTCGACGACATCGCTATCGGGCCGGATCCTGCCAAACCCTACTGGCTCCGGCAGGCGGCCGACGCGGTGCTGCGCGACCTCTCCAGCTTGTCCGACGCGGCGGCATCCGAGGAAGACGACACGCCCCTGACCACCGAGAGCGCCGCCTCGCTCGACTTCGAGGCCGTGCATGTGCCGACCGCGATCCGGACACCGCGCCAATGGCACGAGCGGTTCGCGCCCCATACCCTCGGCCTGCACATGGCCGATCGCATGCTCCGGATGAGCAAACACGAACTGGTCGCGTTCGTCCGTGGCGCCGGCCAGAAGGACTCCACTCTGCCGGTCAGCATGATCAAGCAGGTCGAGGCGGCTCGCGCCGAGGCGCAGACCTACGCGGAGATGCTGGAGGCTGCCTGGGCCCGCCTACTCGTGGCTGGGGCTACGGCAATCCAGGCCGATGAGCAGGACGGCCACCAAGCTGAGAACCCGCCTTCTAAGCCCACCTGTGCATCGGCATCGGTAGCACCGCGCGAGCCCAACCTCGTCGGCAGGATCGATTTCGCGTCCGCCTCGTTGGACGACCTGCAGTCGCTCCATGATCTCGCAGACCTCGTCGGCGGCGTTGCCTACGCCTTGGTCTGGACGGGCCGGTGCAAGGCCCGAGGCCCTGGCGACGAGCCCAACGCCGCCGGCAAGCTGATGCAGTGGCTCGGCGACGCGCTGACCGACGTAGAGACCGCGGCCAACAACGAGGCGCGGCGGCGCGTGCCGGCGGACCGCTCCGAACGCGAGACCCGGCTGGAGATGCTAGCCCTGCCGGCGATCCAGAACGGCGATCCGGATGAGATCGAGGCGTTCGGGCGCGATCTGCTCGCGCACGCCGAGGCCGAGCGCCGGGGCCGCTGACAGCGGCTCCCCACCCCTTCGCGTGCCTGCGTACCGCCCCGGCCGGATCCCGCCGGGCATCCCATCACTTTTCGAGACCTGACCCCATGGGCGATGTCCTGACGTTCACCCCGCGTCCGAAACCGGCCGCTCCAGTTCTAGATCCGCTGGCCGGCGGTGCTCTCCGAGCCAGCTTGGAGGAGGCGGCACAGACCGCCCTCGACGCCGCGGATCGGATTATCGCCGTGCTGGACCGCATGGACGGCGATGCGGACCATGAGGCCGGCGGGGACGATGAGCCGTCCCTGGCCGCGCCCGAGAACGCTACCGGCTCGCAGGTCGTCTACATGCGCGGCGGCGATCGGGACGGCGAGGCGGACGAGCGCGAGACTGTGCTGCCGGAGATTGCGGCTATCCCGGTCATTGAGGCGGAGATCCTGCCCTGGCGCGGC
>NZ_JALNUM010000232.1:0-2662 GCF_026540795.1 Methylobacterium sp. GC_Met_2 | reverse complement strand
AGGAGCCGGCCATGGGCGGCGGACAGACCAGCACGCAGAACTCGACCCAGGTCTCGGACAAGACCCCATGGTCGCCTGCAATCCCGGGGCTGCAGTCGGCGCTTACCAACGCGCAGAACCTGTATCAGTCGGGCGTCGGCTCGCAGATCTACGGGGGCCAGCGTGTCGCGGATTTCAGCAACGACCAGTCTGCCGGGATCCAGAGCACCCGTGATCAGGCGGCGTCCGACAACGCGGGCGGCATTGGCACGAGCTACCTGCAGGGCTTGCTCGGCTCCAACGGGATCAGCGCGACCACGCAGCAGGGCCTCGGCATGCTGTCGGCCGTCCCGAACGTCGATACCTCTCGGCTCTCGGGACTGGCGGATCAGATCGGTTCGGCGTCGAACCCGATCAACCAGACTGCGAACGCCTTCATGTCGGGGTCACGGGATCTGACGACGGTTCCGCAGTTGCAGGGGCTGTTCAACAAATCGCAGCAGATGTCGTCGGCCGAGACCAACCTGTCGGGCGTGGCTTCGGGTCAGTACCTCGACCCGACGACGAACCCTTACGTGCAGGCGCTCGTCCAGTCTTCGAACCAGAACGCCGCCAACGCGGTGAAGGAGGCCTACGCGAAGTCGGGGCGATACGGCTCGGGCAACTTCGCGGGCGCCACCACCAAGGCGATCAACGACACCGACACTGCGCTGTATGCCAACCAGTACAACACGGAGGCTCAGAGGCAGCTCTCGGCCAACAGCCAGATCGACGCCGCGCGGCAGGCCGCATCGAGCGCCGGGCTCGGCATCACCAACGCCATCTCGGGCGTGCAGTCGACGAACAACCAGCAGCGCCTTGCGGGTGCCGGCCTCGGGCAGGCGCAGGCCGCGCAGCAGGCGGGAGTGCTGGGTCAGGTGCTTGGCGGCGACGAGTTCAACTCGTCTTTGGGGGTCCAGAAGGCTCAGGGTTTCATTGGGGCCGGGCAACAGGGCACCAGCGCGGCGAACCAGGCCGCGGGTCTCCTGCCTTCCGTGGATGCCCTGCGGTACGCCCCTGGCTCGAACCTCCTGCAGGTCGGCGGGCTCCAGCAGCAGCAGGCTCAACAGAGCCTCGACGCGGCACAGCAGTATTTCCAGGAGCAGCAGCAGACCCCGTGGCAGGCGCTCAGCCAGTACGCCAGCTTTCCGCTCGCGATTGGTTCGCAAGGTGGAACGACGGTTTCGCAGGGCACGCAGCAGACTAAGACCAGTGGCGTGAGCCCGCTGCAGTCGATCCTCGGGCTGGGAACCTCGCTCCTCGGCCTCGGCACTGGCACGAACAACGCGACCATCGGCGGCAAGCTGCTGGGCGGCATCGGCGGCATGTTCAGTTCGGACGAACGGATGAAGGAGAACGTCCGCGAGGTCGGTGAGCTTCACGACGGGCAGAAGGTCCACGCCTACAATTACAAAGGCGACCCGCGGACCCAGATCGGCCTGCTCGCCCAGGAGGTGGCGGACCACAAGCCCGGCGCCGTCGGCCCGATCGGTCTCGGCGACCTCCTTGGTGTCGATTACGCCAAGGCCACGGAGGACGCGGCCAAGAAGGGCGGCGGCGGATCTTCGGCACCCGCTGCACCTCCTGCCGATGGCGCTGAGCCCCGGTTGACGATAGTGATCCGCGGCGTCCCCGGCTCGCATGCTGGTGAGACCGCGAACGGTCTGGGCGAGGCGATCATGGGGCTTCTGGCTCCCGCTGATAGTCGCTCTGGCGGTGCTCCGGCCGGCCTGCTCGCGCACGCCATGCAGTCGATGATCCCGCAGGAGCCCGAGCCGATCCGGCGCGAGCGGCCCAAGACCCCTGTGCCGGCGGCAAGCGCCGCGCGGCGGCTTGAGGAGCGCCTGATGGATCACCTCGACGTGCCCGAGTTCGAGCCGGACGCCATCTCGACCGAGGGCGAGCCGCTGACGCACCTGCAGGTTCGCATCGGTGCCTGCCAGGCCGAGGCCGCCCATGCCTTCCGGGCCCTGCAGGCGGTCAGCGGCCAGGCCGCGACCATCTTGGAGAACGGCAGCGGCACGGTGGGGGATCTCGTCGGCCTGATCACCGCGTTCGAGCAGCTTCAGCAGCAGGCCGGAGGGCACCTCGCGTGCCTCGGGGCCGCGATCTCCTCCGCGGGGTCGGCATGACCGCCCGCACCTCCCCTCCCGTCCGAAAGGTTCGCCCGTGAGCGCTGGTCTCAGCTTCGGGGCTCTCCCCGCATTCACCGATTTGAGCCCGGATCAGCAGGCCGCCGTGATGCAGGCTTTGCAGGGGCAGGGGCAGCCGGCCAACGCCCCGCCGACAGCGCCGAGCAGCCTTCTCGGTCAGGTCGACCCGCAGACGACGGGCGCGATCCCCGATCGTGGCGGCTCGCAGGTCGCGATGACCGAGGCGGACACCCGTCGGCTTGAGGAGCAGATGGGTATGCGGGCTCCGGGCGGCGGGCAGCAGCCGGGCTCACCCGACGCGCTGTTGTATGACCGCGCCGGTATGGGTGGCGGTGCCAACCCGTTCGGGGGCTCAGCGGACCCCTCCAGCCAGCGCAACGTGCCGCTTCCGCCGCAGCGCCCGAGCGAGGCCGACCTGCTAGCCGCGCCGACGGCGACGGGTTCGGTCTCTGGCACGAACCCAGGCGCCCCGCGTGGGCAGCTCGTGGCGA
>NZ_JALNUM010000231.1:0-2753 GCF_026540795.1 Methylobacterium sp. GC_Met_2 | reverse complement strand
AGATCGCCATGGCCCTCGTCCGCAAGCAACCTGCCGCGCCAACCCCGGCCCCCGCCGCCGGGGATCCGCGCGCGGCCCTGGAGGGCGCGACGGCCGCCGAACGCCGGGAGGGGGCTCACCTGTTGGCGGGCGATCCCGACGCGGTCGATCCGCTGGCCGACCGGCTCGGCCGGGAGGCGGACAAGAGCGTCCGCGAGGCGATCCTCCTGGCGCTCGGCCGCATCGGCACCGAGGCGGCGGCCGAGCGCCTGTTCGACCTGCTCGGCTCCGAGGATGTCTGGCTGCGCAATGCCGCGATCGAGACCCTGTCGGAGATGGATGCGGCGGTGATCGGCGCCCTCGACCGGGCGCTCTCCGATCCCGACAACGATCGGCGCATCTTCGCGGTCAACATCCTGGTGTCCCTGCGCCACCCCGCGGCGGCGACCTATGCCTGCCGTGCGGTGACCGAGGACGACCACGTCAACGTCGTGGCCCCGGCCATCGACGTGCTGGCCGAGATCGGCACACCCGATATGATCCCGCAGATCGAGGCCGCGGCGGCGCGCTTTCCCGATGCGCCGTTCCTCACCTATGCGGCCCGCGCCGCACGCCACCGCATCGCCTGATCGGCGGCCTGCATGATCGATTCCTTCAACCCGCCGACGCCGGTCGTCGCCGACAGCGATTTCGTGCGCTTCCGCGACTATTTCTACCGCAAGACCGGCATCATGTTCGCCGACAACAAGCGCTATTTCGTCGATAAGCGCTTGCAGGAGCGGATGCAGGTCACCGGTCAGACGCTGTTTCGCGACTACTTCAACACCATCCGGTTCCAGGCCAGCGGCCAGGAATTCCAGGCGCTCGTCAACCTGATGACCGTCAACGAGACGTATTTCTATCGGGAGGAGTATCAGTTCCGCTGTCTCGTGCAGTCGATCCTGCCCGAGGTCACCCGCCGCAAGCGGCCCGGCGAGACGGTGCGGATCTGGTCCGTGCCCTGCTCGACCGGGGAGGAGCCCTACTCGATCGCCTTCCAGCTCCTCGATACCTGGGCCGAGGTCGATCGCTACGACATCGAGATCGTCGCCACCGACATCGACACCACGGTGCTGGAACAGGCCAAGCGCGGACTCTACGGCGACCGCGCGGTCCAGCACGTGCCCAGGGCGACGCTGGAGCGCTTCACGCGGCGGGTCGGTGGCGCCTACGAGGTCATCCCCGACATCCGCGAGTCGATCGCCTTCGCGCGGGTCAACCTCTCGGATTCGCTCTCGACCCGGCAGTTCCGCAACTTCGACGTCGTGTTCTGCCGCAACCTGCTGATCTACTTCGACGACGCCTCCCGCCGCGACGCCGCCCAGACGATCTACGAGGCGCTGAACCCCGGCGGCTTCGTCTGCCTCGGCCACTCGGAATCGATGAGCAGGATCTCCTCGCTCTTCGAGCTGCGCAAGTTCACCGAGGCGATCGTCTACCAGAAACCTTTGAGCGCGGAGGCGTAGGATGGCCCGTATCCTCGTGGTCGACGATGCCACCACCGTGCGGATGTACTACCGGGACGTGCTGGAAGAGGCCGGCTTCACGGTCGAGGAGGCCGTGAACGGCTTCGAGGGCCTGGAGAAGGCCGTGGCCGAGAGCTTCGACCTGATCCTGGTCGACGTGAATATGCCCAAGATGGACGGCTACGCCTTCCTGCGGCAGGGCCGGACCATGCCCGAGCTGCAGGCCGTGCCGGCCGTGATGATCTCCACGGAAAGCGCCGCGCAGGATCGCGAGCGTGCCTACGCGGCAGGCGCCAATCTCTACCTCGTCAAGCCTGTGCGCCCGGAGGTGCTGACCGAGGTCGCCACCGTGATGGCTGGAGTCGTGCCGTGACCAACGCCCTGCTCGCCCAGTTCATCCCGGAGGCGCGCGAACTCTTGGAGCGTGCCGGAAGCGGCCTGCTGGCCCTGGAGAAATCGCACAGCGCCGAGGCCCTCGACGAAATCTTCCGGGCGGTCCACACCCTCAAGGGTACGTCCGGCCTGTTCGACATCGCGCCGCTCACCAACCTAGTGCACGCGGCCGAGGATCTGCTGGTGGAGGTCCGGGCGGGCAAGCTCGCCCTGGAGCCCGAGATCGTGGACGGGCTCCTCGACAGCCTGGATCTCGTCGGTCACTGGATCGACGCGCTGGAGACCCGCGAGGCCCTGCCGGATGACGCCGCGGATGCGATGTCGGGCCGGGTTGTGGCTCTGCGCGGCTGGCTTGAGGCGAGTGGTCCTGCGGCCGCGGCCAGCGCCGTGGCGAGCGAGGCGGCGCCGGACTGGCTCGGCGCCCTGCCCGAGGCCGCGCGTCAGGCCGCCTACGCGTCGGGGTCGCCTCTGGTCGCCTGGAGCTACGAGCCCGACGAGACCTGCTTCTTCCGTGGCGACGATCCGGCCCACCTCGTGGAGCAGGCGCCCGGACTCCTCGGCGTGCGCGTGCTGCCTCGGGAGACCGTCCCCGCGCCCGAGTTCTGCGACCCGGTCCTGAGCTGGCTGCGCTACGAGGCGCTCTGCGCCGCCCCCGCCGAGGCCCTGTCCGAGCATCTGCGCTACGTCAGCGATCAGGTGCAGCTGAGCCCGATCACCCCCGACGCTCTCGTCATCCTGGCGGGCCCCGAGGACGCCGCCGAGGTGTTCGGCGATTTCGGCGTCCGTGCCCGGGCGTTGGTGGCGACCGGGGCGCGGGCGGAACTCAAGGCCGCCGCTGCGGCACTGCTGGGCATCATCGGCCCGGCGACCCGGCAG
>NZ_JALNUM010000230.1:0-2837 GCF_026540795.1 Methylobacterium sp. GC_Met_2 | reverse complement strand
CAGTGCTGCTTCGGCCCTCTCACGCCGACCCAGCTCGCGACGCAATAACCAAGTGAGACCGACCGTAACGCTGCATAGACTAACCAGCACCATGCCGAGGCTGAACGCTGTTCGCTGCCAGTCGGCATAGATCGTGGACGGTGCCACGGCGATGCTGAGGGTGAGAGGCTCCGTGCCGAGCCGTGCGAAGGTGAGCCGGCGTTCGCCTTCCCCGACCATTGCAGGGCCGTCGAAGCTACCTTCGCGCATCGCAATCATTCGGCGGTAGCTCGGGGTATCAGCCACGCTCGCACCGATCGCACTTTGATCAAAGGGTTCGCGCATCAGGATGATGCCCCCTGGTCCGTAGAGCGTCACGGTCCCAGCGTGTTCGGCATCGACCGAAGCGAACATGCTGCGCAGGTAGTCGATCTTGATGCCGCCAACCACGACGCCGGCGAATGAGCCGTCGGGGTTCGAGAGGCGGCGGGAGAGCATGATCATCCTTAGGCCGCTGACCCGCGAAATCGCCGGCGGACTTATGTGCAGGCCATCGTCGTCCGGATGAGTGCTGAAATGACGGAAGTACTCGGTATCGGATCGATCGAGCCCCTTCGGCGCGGAGGCGTTTGACCCGGAGACGACGACACCGCGTGCGTCGAGGAGCAGCAGGAAAGCAAAGCCAGGGGCAGAAGCGGCGCGATCAAATAGGATCAGCTGGCGCAGCTCAGGCGACGCCTGTGCGACGTCGGTCCGGCTAAAACTTTCGACGACCGACTGCAAGGACAGGTCATAAAGTTCGACGTTGCGAGCGATGTCTCGCCCGAGCACCTGAACAAGGCTATTCGTGGTGAGTTCGCTGCGACGCTCTGCGTCCGCCCGCATCTGCCAAAGCAGGAGTGCAGCCACACCGATCAGCCCAGCGATGGTAAGGAGGTTGGCAACAGCCAGCCATCGGGTCAGAAATGACCCGAGCCACGAGCGATCAAGGCGCCCTGGTGGGCTGATCTCGGCGTGCACCACCTCAGACCTACGGGGGCAAACTCCGAAGCAGGGAAACACGGACTCATTGCTAACTCCTTAATAAAAAAGGAAAAAACCTGCGGAGTGGTCGGGAGCAGCAATTTTGGATCAACGCTTGAGCAATACCAGTGCATCTCCACCTGTTGGCAGAAGCAGGCAATGATGCAACAATCATGTGATTACTGACATAGACGAGAGCAGACGCCCCTCATGATCGAAGACGGGGGACAGCGGCAGGTTGTGCTTCACAATCTAGCGACGCATGCGGCGCGAGCGCGGGCTCGGCTGGGTTTTTATTTACCGGACGCGGCCCGCTTAGCTAATCTCACGCCCGAAGCCTTCGCTGACGTCGAGAATGGCCGCGATTGCGCGTTGGCGCTCACCGATCTTACGCGCTTGGCCCTGTTCCTTGGTCTGACTGAGTCCGGCCTACCGCGGCCTTTGCCGCCGGGGATGTAGCACTCCCCCTGCCTCGTCACGCGAAGTTTTGCGCTCGGTCCTCGTCACAGCCGACGGGGCGTACATGCGACGCTTATGCTCGAAGGCAACGGGGGCTACTGCGACTGCGCCGGCGAGGCCGCACCGTGGCCGAGGGGCATCGGCCCTGGTGCTGCTCTTCCGGCGCGCGGCCGAGGCCGATCGCTGAGGGTTATGGTGGAACAGGACGGTTAACAGACCCTGCGTGTCGCGAGGCCATCAGCAGCTGTTCCATACCAGGCAGGAACCTCCACACAGCGGGACGGAACATCTGGGATTAAAAGAGGACGCCGATCGTTTGAGATGCCATCAGCGCAGACCGCCAATGCCGGGCCTGAGCGAAGATGGAGGGGGATCGGCTCGATGCATATCAATTGCGACTGCTGCGTCGCAGACAGCTCGCTACGGCTCGGCCGCCGGAGCCTCTTGGTGGGGGCGGCCAGCGTCTTCGCTGCGACTGCCCTACCGAATGCCGCTGCGCGGGCTGCTTCACCCGTGGCGAAGACTGCGCTGGCACCAGCCGAAGCCCTCAAGCTCATGAAGGAGGGCAACCAGAACTTCCGGAACGAAGCCCCGTCCCTGGCGGCAAACGGCCGTGAGCGCCGGCTCGAACTCGCTCGCGGTCAGGCCCCGTTCTGCGTGCTGGTGGGCTGCTCTGATAGCCGGGTTTCGCCGGAGATCCTGTTCGGACGTGGCCTTGGCGAGTTGTTCATCGTTCGCAACGCCGGCAACACGGTCGATACGGCCGCTTTGGGTAGCATCGAGTATGCCGTGGGCGTCCTGGGTGTACCCCTCGTGATCGTGCTCGGTCACCAGTCCTGCGGCGCCGTTGCCGCAGCGGTCGACGTGGTGCAGAAGAACGCGACCTTCCCGGGCGTCATCGGCGAGATGGTGCAACCAATCGTGCCGGCCGTGCTGGAAGCCAAGAGCCAGGGTGGCGACCTCTTAGAAGCGTCCGTTCGAAACAATGCGCGCCGCGTCGCCAAGCGGCTGACGACCCAAAGCCTCGTCATCAAGGACGCGCTTGACGCGGGGAAGGTCAAGGTTGTCGGTGCGCGCTACGGCCTCTCCGATGGCCATGTCGAATGGATGGAGGACATCTGAGGTGCAACGTAGTTCAGCGCGCTGAGCCTCAGGACGTCACCGCGGCCGCCCTTCCGTGCATCGACAAACAAGAAACACCCCAGGAGCGAAGGCTCCCAGGGCGCTGCCGATCGAGCGGCAAGTTTGATCGGGCTGGGGGTATGAAGGTCAGCCGGACGGCTGCTCTTCGGCGGCGGTGAGCGATGAGGAGGACCAGCTACCCTTCACCCACCACCGCGTCTCCCGGCACGGCTGCCGGGAGCAGCTCGATCGGA